>JAPOUL010000161.1 GCA_026708685.1 Bacteroidota bacterium | reverse complement strand
TTAAAGCGATCAAAGTTCGTGCACGAGGATTCCGAAATCAAGAGCGGTTTGCGAATGCAATTTACTTCCATCTCGGTGGTCTGGATTTATATCCAGTAGGCTATCAGAATCGGTAAACCCACCGAAAAAGTGGAAGAACCAAAAAATATACTAATGACTGTTGTTGATCCCCTTACCTCAGAACCCAAGAACATAGGTAAGATCCTATGTATTGGCCGTAACTATGCCCGTCATGCCGCGGAAATGCACGACTCCGTTCCAAAGCGGCCTGTCATTTTCTTAAAACCTACCACATCTTTGATCCGTTCTGGCGGGTCAATTGTACTGCCTCCGATCTCCTCTGATGTACATCATGAGGTCGAATTAGTGGTTATGATAGGACGCACTGGGCGTAGTATCCCTGAAGATAACAGTCTCACATACGTAGCAGGCTATGCCCTTGGCTTAGACATGACGGCGCGTGACCTTCAATCTGAAGCAAAGGCACGAGGCAACCCTTGGAGTGTTGCGAAAGGGTTTGACACATTTGCTCCATTGGGAGATTTTGTTCCTGCAAACGAAATTGCTGATCCACAAGATATAAAACTCTCACTGCAAGTGAATGGAGAAATACGACAGGATGGGCATACGAGAGACATGATCTTTACCGTTTCGTATCTCATTGCGTACTGCTCACGAATTTTCACACTTGAACGAGGTGATCTGCTTTACACTGGAACCCCAGCAGGAGTGGGGCCAGTTTTTCAAGGTGATCGTTTGGAAGCAATGAGTCATCAACTGCCTACCCTTGAGGTAACAGTGCGTTAACGGCCTCTTTCACTGATGCAATTGCCGTGTCAATATCATTGGAGGAGACATCTCGGTGTACGGTGGCACGAACGGTTTTGGGACTGATTGCCATCATTGCTGTATTGAGGGCATGAATTTGATTGACGAGGGCATCAGAGGTAACCACCTCATTGAGTATATCAATCATTACGATATTTGTCTCAGGGATTGGGACATGAAGATCTTCAAGAGATCGTAGTCCTTTTGCCAGTCGTTGGGCATGAATGTGATCTCGTTCAAGATCTGGGAGATGGTGTTCAATTGCATAAATCCCTGCAGCAGCGAGAATTCCTGATTGACGCATTCCTCCTCCGAGCTCCTTTCGGCGGCGATGTGCTTGTTGAACAATTTGACTGGAGCCAGCAAAGACCGATCCGACAGGAGCACCTAATCCCTTTGAAAGGCATACCGTAATCGTATCAAATGGATCGGCATACTGTTCTAAAGATACCTTTGTAGCCACCGATGCATTCCATAATCGTGCACCATCTAAGTGGCAGGAGAGTCCATGCTCATGTGCACTGTTCGCTAGGGCGGTGAGCTCGTTGATTGGAAAGAGTCGTCCGCCTGCAATATTGAGTGTGTTTTCCAAGCACAGCAGGGCTGACCTTGATTCCCAGTAATGACCATGACGGAGTGAACGGAGAAACTGCTCTTCACTAAATCGTCCCTCATTTCCATCAATCACATGCAGAGTCACTCCACATAAACTACTCGCGGCTCCAGATTCATAGTTAAATATGTGGCTTTTACGTTCAAGAATCACCTCATCACCCGGACGAGTTTGTGTATAGATCCCGAGTTGATTGCCCATCATACCCGATGGGATGAAGAGGGCAGCCTCTTTACCGAGTAGGCTGGCTACGATTTCTTCGAGCTTCCTAGTTGTTGGATCTTCCCCGAATACATCATCTCCAACAACTGCTTCTGCCATAGCACGGCGCATCCCATCAGATGGGCGTGTCACCGTATCACTGCGCAGGTCAACCATGACCGTCACGGGTGATTTCTATGATCTTGACATGGAGTTCGCCAGCCGGAACTTGGATCGTAACATCATCACCAACAGATTTGCCGAGAAGAGTTTTACCGATAGGGCTTGTCACTGGAATACGTCCTTGGGATACATCTGCTTCTGGTGCAGATACCAGAGTAACCACCTTATCTGTGCCTGTTTTAGAATTTTTGTATCGGACGGTGGATAGAATCCGTACCGTTGTTACATCAACATCATCTTCATCTAAAACACGTGCTTCTGCGAGAGTATTTTCCATCTGTGCGATACGAGCCTCCAGTTTTCCCTGTGCTTCTTTTGCAGCATCATACTCTGCATTCTCGGATAGATCGCCATGAGCACGTGCTTCTGCAATTTCGTTAGATATACGTTTACGCTCCACGGTTCTGGCGTGATGTATATCAGACTTAAGTTTTTCGAGAGCTTTTTCGGTAAGATAGACAGGCATTTCAAAAATTGAATAAGGATTACCAACCGACCCGGCGCTTGTCGCTTGGCTCGGTGGGCTCACTGGTGGGTGTATTTGCAGTAGGTTCTCCGGGTTGAATGGCTAGTACACGCCTTCCTGCCCAAAACGCACCTCTCCAATAGGGTTCACTGAGGCGGGCGATGGACACGCCTCCGTCATGCCATGAATGCAGGAATTCTTCAGAACCAAGGTAGACTCCAACATGACGAGGCATACTCGTAGGGCGAAAAAATACAAGATCACCAGGCAGGAGGGCTGCAAGTTCAATTTCTTGTCCAAATCCAAGCTGTCTGGCGGTTGAATGTGGAAGTGAAAGGCCTAAAATTTGATCGGAAATCAACATGACCAGACCGGGAGCATCAATTCCATCTCTGGAATCTCCCCCTTCAAGATGTGGAACTCCTTGCCATTGAGACGCAAAGTTACGGAGTTCAGCTTCAACCGCTGCGGAGGGGATGACCGAGGTTGTAGCAGACATCGTGGGCATTGAAGAAACGCCATTGGTCATCTGGTTGGATGGAGCACATCCAACAAGACCAATCATCAATGAAAGAATCAAGAACACGCGCATCGTAATGATTGATGCTGAATGGAACAATTGGAACAGCACATAGTACACACGGATATATTTTTGGTTCACTCTTAAAGTTTTATGCCTTATCCTGAACATATTGTAGCTCCCATGCGTGCGGAACTGACGCGGCTGGGAGTGAAGGAATTACGAACCTCTCCTGAGGTAGCTGATGCGTTTGATATGTCATCAGACGATACGATGCTTCTGGTCATTAATTCTGTCTGTGGCTGTGCCGCTGGGATGGCTAGACCTGCCGTTGGTTTGGCCATGGAGAATGAAATCCAACCAGATCAGATTGTGACGGTATTTGCGGGGCAAGATCTTGACGCGACTGCCACTGCTAGAAATTATTTGGTGGGCATCCCTCCGTCATCGCCATTTATGGCTTTGATCAAGGGAGGAGATGTTGTCTATGTCATTGAGCGCAGACATATTGAGGGGCGTAGTGCAGAGGCGATTGCTTCGGATTTAGTTCATGCATTTGATAAGTACTGTGGGACGGATCACAGTGCTGATGAGGAAGGACCTGATAACCCAGACACGATGGGCAGTCACTCGGAACATCCTATTTCTTCGTCTTTTCAATCGATCATCCGATAGTGTAAGTTTGAACGTAGGGTTTCCCAAGGTGAAGTATCCATCTGTTGGTTAGGGCCACCGATTCAAATTGATCTGAAGCCCAACTGTGCTGTGGCTGAGGATGTGATTTTCAGCTGTAATCACTACAGTTTTCATTGAGAACCGAACCGTTAGTGGTTCTAGGGCTTCATATAGATGTGATGCCACAGATTTTCTAATAGGCAGGTGCTATATCTATATCACAACTAACTCAATTTCTCAAAGATGATGGATTCGTTATTGGTGAGTATATTGGTAAGTTCCTTGCAAGAATCCAAGGAGTTGAGTTCAATTAAGTATATGGTTCCTAAAAAAACGAAAAGTCATCGCATGGAGTGGTATGCATTCAACCCAGATTTAGACAGAAAATCGGTACTCGTGACTTACTTTTTAGCCAAAATGATCAGAATTTCCCAAAAAATTTCTATCATCCTGCAAAATAATCTCCAAGTGTCAGCAAGATGTCAGTTTTAGACAAACGGAGTTTAGAGGAATAAGGATGAACTGAAGTATCATGGTTCATTTCCGAACAAAGAAATCCGCTAGCCAAATTCAGTCAGATAGAGTTCCACACATATGTTTCTAAGCTCCCTGCCTTTCCTCTCAATCTCCTACCATCCATCCGTAAGCGAGCACTTAACTCTTACAGCTGATGAAACCAAACCATATTGCTTCCATGACTGTATCAATACTGATCTTTGCTGATTTGCAATCTACCATTTGCAACAGTGAACTTCAGGGATTTTGAAACAGCCACATCACAAGGTGACATGAATGAAATGCACGATGTTTTGTACATTTGGGTTACTATGCATATCATCAGGCTGAGCATAAAACCCTCAACATTGACTTGAATGGACCAGACAAAATATTTTGGGAAAGTATACACGCCCTCTGACATTGTCCAAAGAATGCTGAATACGGTATTCATGGAGTCATTGGAGGATGTACGAATCTGTGATCCAGCATGCGGATCGGGAGATTTTCTGGTACCCGTAGCAGAGGAGGTTTGCCGACGACTACGTAAAGCCCCTAATGACGCTCAGCCATTATATCTATCTACTCTTCGCCAGTTAACAGGATTTGATATTGATGCAAAAGCAACCCATGATTGCAGAGAACGCCTGTCCAAGACCGTACATTGTATTCTCGGTGAGGACTATCCCCATGATTTTTGGAGGATTAGTGTCGTAGACGCTCTGGACGCATGGAAACTGTATGAAAACTCTTTTGATTGGGTCATAGGGAACCCCCCTTATGTTCGGATTCAGCACCTCGAATCTGAGCGTAGAGACAAAATATATGCGGCGGACTGGAGTTACTTTCAAGGTTCAAGTGATTTGTACATCGTCTTTTATGAATTAGGACTGAGACTATTAAAAGACGAAGGCA
Source organism: Bacteroidota bacterium (assembly GCA_026708685.1). GTDB lineage: Bacteria > Bacteroidota > Rhodothermia > Rhodothermales > Bin80 > Bin80. Next base: position 16,173 of record JAPOUL010000161.1, on the reverse strand, counting down.
ATCTTTTATTTATCTCCCCCAGCGGATGGATTCGCAATCAGGCAGGAGAATTCATGCGTTCAGATTTAACTGCCAATCATGGAATCGTCTCTCTCTGGGATTTTCGAGACCATCAAGTATTTCAAGGGGTTTCTACCTATACATGTATAGCTCATATTCGCAAGAATGGGTGCGGTATCCCTACCAAAACTTATCAATGGAATGATGGGAACTTTTCCAACTCTTGTGATCTAATTAAGTTGGATGAACGGTGGGCAATCGTCCATAAAAATACCGCTAGATCCTATTCAGATCCTTCCTTAAAGCTAGGTGATATTGCAGACATTCGAGTGGGTATTCAGACGCTTGCAGACAAAGTGTTCATAGCCCCGGTAATGCAATGGAAATCAGAGAATGTTATAGTTACCCTAAACGATGAACCCCGTCCTATTGAGATCGGGGCTGTACGTCGCATTGTCAAAGCATCGGTTCTTAAAGATGGAAAAGACAAGATGGAACGCGTTGCAATTTATCCTTATTCTGAAAGTGGAAAACTGCTCCCAGAGAAAGAGTTGGCTGAGATTTTTCCACTGGCATATTCATGGCTATCTGAAAATAAAGACAGTCTATTAGGCCGGGACAAGGGTACCTTCAACCCAATGAAGTGGTATGGTTATGGACGCGAAGTGTCAATACGCAGTGCTCTTGGGCCAAAAATTCTAACATCCGCAATGAATCCTGAGCCTAATTTCCAAATCTGTAATGATCCAGACACTTTGTTCTATTCTGGCTATTGTGTGAAACCCAAAATTGATATTTCGCTTGAAGATCTGATCCATGAACTGAACTCCCCTGTAATGGATCAACACATCAGAATGTTTGCACAGCCATTTCGGGGTGGCTGGTTCAGCTATGCGAAACGTTATATCCAAGATTTCCCGATTTCTACACGTATCTATGCCAAAGATGGTTGAGGGGCAAACCTTTAAGGAAAGACTTCTGATCGCTGTTCAGGATTCCTACCAAGCTTATGTGGATCATGGGGCCCGATCCAATCAAAAAATTAAGGTCCTTCATGGCTGGATTATTTCTGAATTAACGAATGTTCTCGGCAAGGAATATGTCATTAAAGGTCTCTCCGAAAGCGGGGGTAAGGAACAGAAAGTTCGTGGTAAGTATAATGTTGATGTAGCCATTTCACGAGAGGGTATCATTCTTGGAGTCGTGAGTGTGAAATTTGTGATGTCAAATTACAATCAGAATAAACACAACTACTTTGAACAGTAACTTGGTGAAACAGCCAACTTGAGAAGTAAAAATATTGTCTATGGACATATTATGCTGCGTACTCAACCCACTCCCTATCTTGGCAGGGATCCCAAAACTGGAAAACAAGTCGTAAAAAAGAATGAATACGTCAAAGATAGTACGGTTAGCTATATTCGGCACTTGCCACTGATCATGGCGCAGACCATATACCAGATGTTCAGTGCTTAGCCATCTTTCAACTTGGTGGACACAAAGGAAAAATACTTCGGCTATGCAATCAATCCGATCTACCAGAGGTTTCCGCCGAAAGCTATGAGTTACTTCGCACTATACTAGGAATCAACTCATTCTTTCAGAAAATTCGTGCTGCCATACACAGTAAATATGTGATGATAAACCATAGTGATGACACCAAATGACGAAGGAAGTTTTTTGATTCATATAGATGTAACTGTTCTATTGTTGGTCATCTCACTCTGAAATTTCATTGGGCAACCACGGAGGAGAAATCATACTTTGAGGCAGTAAAACCAGTTATTGTAGCCGAATTCAAAGCTGTACATTGATGATCATCATGTCTCTGATAAAACCCTAAGCTAATAACATTCTACCAACGCTGATGACTTTGAGCTTTGGGATTGAATCATCCTACATGATCTCAGAAATAATTTGAATGTACTTGCTGAACTACAAATTGGATGCAAGAAATGATCAGCCTTTTCCAGTCCTGATCCGAAGATCTATTTTGGATTCCAAATATTGAAGTCGACTGGAACCTTTATTTCACTCGATAGTAGCATGTTACTTATACGACAAATATGGTGTTCACTGACTGTGGCACGATAATTGTACCCCAATATTTAACGATTTTCATGGTGCAATTCATTTCCAATTAGGTAAAACCTTTTTTCTTGGGCTACTAGGATTTTCCAAGACGGGCTTCCCCTGATGATAAGACTGGACTTATTTCCTCATACTTGGATTGATTCAATTTCACCAGAAACCGAATTAACTATGACAATTATTCAGAAATTGCGTATATTTGCGTTTCTTGTTGCCAACAAGATCTAAAATTCTTGAATTTTAGGATTCCCACTCACAAACCTTGGAGATTTTATGAAACTTATCTACTATTTCCTTACCCTATCTGTACTGTTTTTTCCTCAGATATCCAACGCACAGAGCGTTATCTCTGGAACGGTTACAGACGATGCGGGCGAACCACTCATCGGAGCCAATGTGCTCATTGAGTCGCTGATCATTGGTGCGTCGACCGATATTGAGGGAAATTATTCCTTCCAAGTTCCCTCAGAAAATGAAGGACAGGAACTTGAATTAACCGCTCGTTATGTTGGTTTTACCGATCAGGTCCGAACGATAACTATTGATAGTGGTATCATGACAGAGGATTTTGTTCTTCTAGTCGATTTACTCCAACTGGATGAAGTCGTCGTGACTGGAGTGTCAGAAGCTACCCCTCGGAAGAAACTAGCATTCACTGTTAGCCAAGTCGACTCCGAAGATATTACACTCGCACCTGCAACTAATCCTGCCTCTTCAATCCAAGGAAAGATAGCGGGTGCTACCATTTTGTCTAACAGTGGTAGTCCAGGTGATGTAGTCACTGTACGTCTTCGTGGATCCACCAGTATTAATGAGAGTAACCAACCTCTTTATATTGTTGATGGGGTCGTTTTGGGCTCTGATCAAGTAGATATTGACGCTTTAGATATTGATAAGGTGGAAGTCGTTAAGGGTGCTGCGGCTTCATCCCTGTACGGGTCAAGAGCCCAGAATGGCGTGATCAATATCACAACTATGCGTGGACAATCTATTCCATTTAATCAAACTCGAGTTACAGTTCGTAACGAGTTCGGCTTTAGCGATGTTGCTAAAACTCTTCGGCCGAATTCATCTCATGATTTGCAAGTTGATGGCAATGGTAACTTCATTGACAATACAGGATCTGTAATTCAGTGTGCCGACTTTCAGTCAGCTGATAGGGAATGTCTTGAAAATGGATATGGACCTGGTACTGTACAAGAACAAAACAAGAATGGTGCTGCGTTTTATGACAACCCTTACCAAGGAGCTACATACAATGCTTTTGAGGAATTTTTTGATCCTGGAAACACTTGGACCAATTATGTTGGCATTAGTCAAAATAGCTCAAAAACCAATTTCCTCGCATCATTCACCAATGTTGCTGAACAGGGCTCAATTATTGGATTAGATGGTCTCAGCCGTACAAGCTTTCGATTGAACCTTGATCATCGTATCCGACAGAATCTCACCGTATCTGCGTCTGGATTCTATGCCCAATCTTCAAATGATGCCCCTGAATCAGATCTTTATAGTGATTCAGCATTTAATCCATTCTTCGGATTGATGTTTACGAGTCCATTAGTGAGTCTCACTGATACTACTGCTTCTGGAGAATACAGAGTCCAAGCTGATCCTTTATCCGTAGAAGAAAATCCCGTTTATGTTTTGGCAAATTTAGATATTGACCAGAAACGCTCGCGAATGCTTGGAAATTTTCGTGCTAGATGGAGTCCACTTGAGTGGATTGACTTAGAAGGAAACTTCAGTTATGACCGTACGGATAGAGACGATCTACAATTCTACGATATCGGCTACGGTTCTATTGACGAATCTGCTATCAATAATGGTCGTATCATCCGTGAAAATGAAGTAGATGAGGCAATCAACTATGATGTGACTATTTCCTTGCGAAAAAGATTTGGTGATTTTACAACTCGTGGACAGCTGAAAGTGCAATCTGAAGATTTTGATGAGTTTTATGGATTCATCACTGGTACTGACTTAGTATCTCCCAGACTCACAGATCTCTCAAATGTTAAAACTGCTCCAAATGGAACTAGGATTACTGGTAATTTTACTAGGACCATTCGATCGGAAGCTTATTACGTCACTGCTGGATTGGACTACGATGATAAATATATCGTAGATGTTTTCTTCCGACGTGACGGAAGTTCACTGTTTGGTGCGGAGGAGCGTTGGCAATCCTACTACAGAGGGAGTGCAGCATGGAGAATCTCTGAAGAATCTTTTTGGCCTTCTAACATCCCCATTTCCGAACTCAAACTACGTGCCTCTTTGGGCACCGCTGGTGGACGTCCAAGATTTCAGGCTCAATATGAAACTCTATCTCTCATCAATGGGGTACTTTCCAAGTCTACTTTAGGAAACGCGTTTCTTAAACCAGAATTGCAGACAGAATTGGAATTAGGACTTGATGTTGGACTGCTTGATCGAGTCTTTCTGGAGTTAGTCTATGCTACAACCACGGTAGAAGATCAGCTCCTTGAGGTCCCATTACCAGCTATTTTTGGTTTTAGCAGTCAGTGGCAAAATGCTGGAACTTTATCAACTTCTACTATTGAAGCTAGCCTTAACGCCAACATCTTAAATTCGCGTGATATGAGCCTTAACGCTGGAATCATTTTTGATCATACTTCCCAAGAAATAACAGAGTTCAATACCAATGCTTATCGGGGAGGACCACGTGATATTTTCCGCTTTGATGAAGATGTATCGCTTGGTGATATGTATGGCAACAAGTTTATTACTGATCTTTCTGAACTTCCGTCAGATGTAGATCCTTCCTATTTTGATGTGAACGATGATGGATACGTAGTAGCTGTTGGCCAGGGCAATGATTATACCAGTGGCCCAGGTGCTGATGGCTCAGTAGGTGGGGATGATGATCTTTGGGGTAGTCAAGTCACAGTCGGAGATACAAATTATCGATGGGGAATCCCCATTAAGTTCTATGACGATGTTGAAGAAACAGATCAGGTCCAGATTGGGAACACACTTCCCGATTTCAATCTTGGATTCAATTCCACTTTTCGATATAAGAGATTTTCCCTGTACATGTTATGGGGAGCTCAGATTGGCGGAGATGTTTATAATTTCACGAATCAATGGAGTTATCGAGATGGTCGTAGCCGAGATCAGGATCAGTCTGGGAAATCCGAGGGTATGAAGAAGAGTACTACGTATTACGAAGTGCTCTACGATGCAACTGGTACTAATAGCCACTTTGTTGAAGATGCAACCTATCTGAAATTACGTGAATTATCCTTGGGTTATACATTTGATCGGCAACAACTTTCCAGCATCTTTGGAGGTTTCTTACACTCTGTTTCTGCCAGTATTATTGGCCGTAATTTACTCACGATCAGTAATTACTCAGGATTTGATCCAGAAGTGGGAGATGGACTTGATCCTACACTTTATCGCGTTGACAATTTCAATTATCCGCCACTTCGCACGATTCGAGCGAAATTGGAGTTTCAATTTTAGATGATGTACACAATTAAACTTGAAATAATTAATCACATGAAACGATTTGTTTTTTGTTCTTTGATCGGTGTACTTTCATTCACTGTCATTGGATGCCAAGATTTGGCTGTTGAAAATCAGAATGCTCCTGACCGAACACTTGCATTCTCGCGACCTGGTGACGTAGCGAATTTGACCAAAAATCTATTTACCGATTACTGGGAAAGTACCCAGTATTGCAGTAGTGGTGCTTTACTATTCTCAACAATTGCTGATGAAAATTCATCTTCATGGGCAAATTGGGGTATGAGAGACATGTCCAGTGAACCTCGAATTGCATGGAATAACAGTTCAACATATGCTCGGAGAGGAGCCGTTGAGGGACCTTGGTTTGATTCCTATCGTGGGATTTCCAATGCTAATGATGCTCTCCAAGCAATTATTCGTGCTGAAGAAGAGGGGGCTAATAATATCTATACCAGAGAAGGCTATGATATTAACCGCATTAAGGCATTTGCTAAAATGCATCAAGGTTTGATGCATGGTACTCTTTCTCTTCTGTTTGATCAAGCCTTCATTGTTGACGAAACGGTAGATATTGCCAACGATAATGTTGAATTAAACCCGTATATGGCAGTCAATCAGGCTGCTATTCAAATGTTGCAAGATGCTCGCTCCATTGCTTCATCCGGTGACTTTGCATATACTGTCGAGGATGACTGGTTCTGGGGGGTAAATGTCACATCTCAGGACATGGTTCGTCTTATCAATTCATTCATTGCTCGTTTCACTGTACAGGTTGCTCGGGATGAAGCCGAGCGTGCAGCCGTAAATTGGAATGAAGTTATTGGTTTGGTTGACTCAGGGATTAACAAAGATTTTGTACCAGTCGGCGATGATGATGGTGATACAGAATTTGACTGTTTGAAATTTTACGGACAACAAGGTACTACATGGAGTAGAGCCGATTATCGCACTATTGGACCAGCCGATGAATCTGGTGGTTATGCCGATTGGTTGTCAAAACCTCTCAATGAAAGGTTCGTTTTTGACATTGTGACAGCAGATCGTAGGATTGTTGGACATCCCACCATGGTTGACAGCTCCGGTACAGATTTTCACTACCTTGGCAACAATGGTCCCTTTCCTGCGGCTCGTGGACCCTACCATTATTCGACTCATTATCACAAACGCTATGAACAATACCGCCTTGATGATGCAAATGGTCCTATGCCACACTTTGTACGTACTGAACTGGACATGTATAAGGCCGAGGCTCTGCTACGAACTGGAGGCAGTACTAATGAGGTGGCCCAGATCATTAATTCAACGCGTGTTGAACGTGGAATGATGAATCCTGCATCTGGATCTGATCCTGCTGGATCACCTTCTGATGGTCAGAGTCATCTAGATTCTGCTAGCCTTTGGGCAAAGCTCAAGCACGAACGTAGAATTGAGACTTTTCAAACTACCGCTGGCCTTGCATACTATGATGACCGAGGATTGGGTGACTTGGTAACTGGAACCCCCATCCATTTTCCAGTTCCAGGACAAGAACTGGAGTCACGGGAGCTCGCAATTTATACTTTCGGAGGAGTCGGAGGATCTGGTGGGGCTCCAACTGCCTTTAGAGAACTTGATAACGATTACCGACCTCGTTAAAAGTTTTTAATTCATTAATCTATTAATGGGGGAGCCAATTTACTATTTGAATTGGCTCCCCCATCCCCATATTTTCTAAGCTTTTATTTCATGTACCCATCTTTTGCCTCGTTTTTATGTTGTGCCTTAATGCTGTTGACCGCTTGTTCTGGTTCAGGTTCAGATAGCAACCGTTCGTCAAATAGTTCCATGATATTTAATCTTGGAACATCGGGACGTAATCATATTGTTACAACTGTTGAAGACGCATTGCTTTCCAGATATGGATTTCGGTTTAACCGACAGGAGAATACGACTGAGGATATTCGTTTTGAAACATTATGGAAAGAAATGCCAATTATGTCCGATGAAACCTCGGCAGGGTACACGGATATACGTCTTCGTATCATGGTTAATGCACGTCCTCGAAGTAGGGCTACTGGCACTGCTAGCACGTATTCCACTCGTATGGAGGTTGAGTGCGAAGCTACACTTACTGTTGGTGGAAATTACCAACCCGTTCCTATTACCCCAGAGCGAGAAGAGTATATTCAGGAAATCGCGGACTATCTTGAAAACGAGTTCAAGGCAGGAGTGATGTAACACTCCTTTGGATGCCTCAACATTCAACATGTAGGTTTCTCCTGCGGATTGTCCTTTTTGGGTCCTTTCTTATTATTGGTTGCAGATCTGACAATAGTGATGTCTGGACAATCCATGATGACTATCAAGAACGTCCTCTTCAGTCTTTGAGTGGAGAGGGCAATGGATTCACTGAAATCCCTAATGCGATTGCATTTAGCAATCGCATTAGTGCTTCAGCATTGGTGACCAATCGCCATTTTATCAACGGATCAGGCGTTGCCATTGGTGATGTAGATGGGGATGGATTGCCCGATATCTTTCTGTCTGGCATGGAGCATCACAGCCAGCTGTATCGCAATCTGGGCAAATGGAAGTTTGACGATATTACCCTGAGTGCCAATCTTGGTCTAGTCAACCCCCGCGCTACGGGTGCACTTTTTTTGGATGTGGATTCCGATGAAGATCTTGATTTGCTTACGACTTCGTTGGGTGGTGGAATACAATTATTAATCAATGACGGGGCTGGGAATTTTGTAGATCAAACGGCTCCTTCTAGCCTTCCCCAATCTGGAGGGGCGACATCCATGGCATCAGTCGATATGGATGGGGATGGAGACTTGGATCTGTATGTCGGGTTCTACAAAGATATGACCGTCAAAGATATCTGGCCTCCCAATGAACTTACCTTTGAACGAGTGGTTGAGCAGATTGAAGACTCATTTGCCGTACGTTCATTCTGGAAAGAAGAGTATCAACTCATTCGACAGGGAGATCGAATCATGCGGATTGAACTTGCTCAGCCCGATCGATTTTTCTTCAACGATGGGCATGGATATTTTACGGAAGGATCCTTTACCAATGGATTTTTTCTTGATGAAGATGGAACCCCCCTCTCTGAAACACCCCGCCACTGGACCCTAGCCGTACGTTTTCAGGATCTGAACAATGACGGCTTTGCTGACCTCTATGTTTGCAATGACTTCGAAAGCCCCGACCAACTCTGGTGGGGAAGTGCTGAAGGAGTCTTCAGAGCCGCATCTACATTGTCCCTACGAAAAACAAGTCAGTCAACGATGTCCGTGGCAGCAACCGATGTCAATGCCGATGGATATGTGGATTTCTTTTTGGCTGATATGTTAGGGAAGCATTACAGTGAGCGGCAACGGCAACATTTTGTGGTTCCGCCTGAAGTATTATCTATGGGAGATATCTCAGCCCGTCCCCAAGAAATGCAGAACATGCTCCTTCTCAATCGTCAAGATAGCACCTTTGCAGAAGTGGCACGCATGAGTGGGATTGCAGCATCAGGTTGGACATGGAGCAGCTCCTTCACAGATGTGGATCTCGATGGGTATCCTGATTTACTGTTGACCACTGGGCATGCCTATGATGCCATGGATGCAGATGCCCAAATTGCATCACGCACCTCAAGACGACCATGGAGAGAAGTACTGCTGGATTTCCCAAATCTTGATTTGCCGAACATTGCATTCCGTAACCTTGGGAATGCAACCTTTGAAGTGGTTGAAGACGGTTGGGGACTGGGAATGATGCCAGATGTTGCTCATGGCATGGCATTTGGTGATCTTGATCTGGATGGAGATCAAGATCTGGTGATCAATCGTTTGGATGCCCCAGCTGGACTCTTTCGGAATCATGCTGAAAATGACCGAATTCTGATTCGCCTCCAAGGACAGTCTCCAAACATACACGGGGTGGGATCCACAGTTCGGGTGACCAGCGAAGGATTGCCGTTGCAAACTCAGGGAATTCTTGCTGGCGGACTGTACCTCTCGTCCAGTGATCATTCACTTACCTTTGCTTATGCTGAAGGTGCTCGCATTGAGGTTCGCTGGCCAGACGGCAATCAAACGAACATCCATGAGGTATTACCCAACAGAGAATACAGGATTCGACAACCCGAAATCAGCCCCTCCCTGCCGATCTCATCTTCTTCATCTGTACCTCCCTTGTTTACAGTGCAAACCACTGGTCTTCACCACGAAGAATCTGAATATCCTGATTTTAACCGTCAGCCACTGCTACCTCACAAACTGAGCCAGAGAGGCCCTGCATTAGCTGCCGTTGATCTTGATTCCGATGGCGATGAGGATCTCATCATGGGGAGCGGTAAAGGAAAGCCTTTGCAGATATCCATCAATGAAGGTGGTCAATTCATGGATCATCAATACTTGGGAACACCCTCCACTGGAGATCACAGTGGCATCGTAGCACTCCCCAAAATGATCATTGTGGGCATGAGCAATTATGAACGATTACCCCATGAAGTTGGTGATGACTCTAAAATAATCATGCTGTCTCCAGATGGTCAAGAATCTATGTTTTCATTGGGGCAACAATCACCTGGCCCGTTGGCTTTGGCGGATTTCACTGGAGATGGCTCCCTTGAAGTGTTTGTCGGAGGCCATTTCATCCCAGGCCAGTATCCTATCCATACAAGTAGCTCAATCTATCAAGTGAGTGACCAAGGACTGATTCGTGATGATCAACTCAGTGCACCATTGGAGAATGTCGGCTTAGTCTCTGGTGCTACCGCCGCAGATTTCAATGGAGATGGGCATACCGATCTTGCACTCGCAACCTTCTGGGGACCACCGCATGTATTTCATAATCGTGGTAACGGTCAACTCGTACCAATGACGCAATCACTGGGTCTTGCAGAATATAAAGGTTGGTGGAATGGAATCGCATCTGCGGACTTTAATGCTGATGGTCAATTGGATTTCGTTGTTACAAACTGGGGACAAAACCTTCCCTACAACCAAGAATTACCTCTTCGCACCTATTATGGAGATATAGACAACAACAGCAGCATTGACCTGCTGGATGTTCAATGGACCTATGAATTGGATGCATTTGGACTTGTGCAGGATTTTCAAACTCTGACCCATGCCCTGCCCTCACTGCGCCAGCATGTTCGTTCATATACTGAATTTTCACAAAAATCTGCAGAAGATATTTTTGGCTCTATCTTGACAAACACACCCTATCACGAAGTGACTCATTGGGCGACCACGATTTTTCTGAATCGAGATTCCCACTACGAGGCCGTACCCCTTCCCCCAGAAGTACAATGGTCACCTGCCTTTTCACCGGTTCCTAGCGATTACAATCATGATGGGCGAATAGATTTATTTTTGAGCCAGAATTTTTTTGAAGTTCCATCTGGATACCCCCGGCTTGACAGTGGGCGTGGTCTTCTTCTTCTTGCAAATGAATCCTTTGAACTAATTCCGGTATCTGGTCAACATTCTGGGATACAAGTCTATGGTTCTCAGCGTGCAGCTGTGGCAGCTGATTTTAATCTGGACGGAAAACTTGATCTTGCAGTGACTCAAAATGCTGGCCCAGTGATTCAATTTGAGAATCAGTCCACCGATACTGGACTTCGTGTAGAACTACGATCCAGTCATCCCAATGAATATGGAATTGGAGCCGTTATTCGCCCAGAATATCGCGATGGAACCATAGGAGCTGCAACAGCGGTGGTCGCTGGCAGTGGGTACTGGTCTCAAAGCAGCTTATACCCCTTGATAAGTCCACGCCATCAAATCCATAAAATTCATGTTCGCTGGACGGGCGGAAGAGATACATCTCTCGTCATTGCTCCAAATCTTCAGAAAATCACAATCAGACAAGAACCCATTCATGAATGAACACCGATATTCAACTTATGGCTTGACTATGTGAAATAGGTTAGTAACAAGAAAGTCATGACACTTGTAGTCATGTTTGAGAACCACTTTGATGGAGTCTGCAACGCATTATGGAACCGTCAGTCCAATGCAAAAGCAGAGAGGATTAACGGTAAAATTCAAGAGATCAAAACCATTGGTAGAGGATATAGAATCTTTGAAAATTTCAGAGTTCCTATTCTCTTCTTTTGTGGCGGTCTGGGTCTCTATCCACACGATTGATGGTAGAACCGAAAATTTTAGAGTTGCTATTTATTCTCTTCTTCTGTGGTGGTCTGGATATCTATCCACACGATACGTGATAGAACCGATTACTTAGCACGATGATGATCATTCACATGCAAGAAAACACCATCATGTGTAGCTTCATATAAATGAAAGAAACACATGGTGAATCTCAATTGGGGCAACCCTGCTGTTTCGTGCGTGCTGGCTACTCCTAACCCACTCCGCATCCAATATAGAGGAAGGACGTAGTTTTTCATCTTGCCGATGCTTAGTCTCCAGAGACTGATTGATTCCATTCACTGTAACAATCGTGTCCACAGACTCCAAATATGCCGCCATGAATCCGTATTGATGCCGAGCCGCATACCGCCCTGACTTGAATCGGTCAACACCGTCTTCAACATAGGCTTTGAATTGCACCCTTCTTCCATCAATTCGTTTGCATTCAATGTAGGCGTGTGGATCAGATCATGGGTAGATTCAAAGACCTCGGGAAAACTTACTGGAATATCAGGAGCACCATCAGGCTTAATCACAGTAGGAGATGAACGCGTTTCAGTAGTTCCATGAACTTGCATCTTTGGCATCTTTCCGAGGGGAGCCTCCTGATTTACTACGGCTCTCATTCCATCCAGAAGACATTCGTTGAGTATAGTTTCGTCAGTGCCAGATTGTATATCCTGTCTCATCTGAGTCATTTCCCATCCGCGATAAATGACATGTAACACAGTGGCAATGCGGCGAGGCTGAATATCAAGCCACTGGTCTGCTTGTATATGACTTTGGGTTGTCGATTGCACAATTAGCCTCGCTGAACCATAAAACTTTTGGGAATTATATCCATAAGTAACAAAGTTATAGAGTTACTGACTGATCCATTTCACGGCTCATAGGGGTCTCTAACGAGAACGCCCCTCCACGTGCAGATGCCCCAATCCCGAAGGCCAAGAGTACATTCGCAGATGCGTTCAGATCTGCGTGATCCGTATGCCCACAGGACATACACTGAAACTTGCTTTGTGTCTTGCGATTGTCATTGCTGGTATATCCACAAGCATTACACTTCTGAGAAGTATACTTTGGGTCTACAAGGACTACGTTACCAAATTTGTAGTCGCAGTAGGAATTGAACCTGCTCCATCCAGCATTCTGAATCACGCGGTTCAATCCTGCTTTGGCTTTTACATTCTTGCCAGGATCTTCAATCGTACCCTTGGCGGACTTGGACATATTCTTGATCTTCAAGTCTTCACGCTTCAAAGTGTAAGCTTTCGCAGACAATTGACGGCTGTGCTGATGTGCCGCATTGACGCGGCAGTTCTTCTGTTTCCGCTTCCACTTGTTGATCTTCCGTTTGGTTCGCTTGAATCGTCCAGATCCTTTCTGTTGTCTGGCTAATTTACGTTGATACCTGCGAATCCTTATTTCTTTATCCGTTAGATCAGGTAAAGGATACATGCCTCGTTCACCGTCACTGGAAGAATACGCGATGTTGTACGTGTTCAAATCAATTCCGATCTCTTTGCCATTATCTACCTGCTCAGGTAGATCAAAGACTTTATAGAGTACAGACATCTTCCAATAACGTCCGTCCTTCTTCACAGTCACCTCAATCGGCTCAGCGTTTGGATAAGGATTACCCCCTTTTCTACGCATCTTCATCCAGCCAACTTTCTGAATGTAGACATTATCGTCTACAATCGTAAACGATCCTTTCGGTGCTGTAAATGATTTATTTCTATACTTATTATGAAACGTAGGATGGTCACGCACTCCCTTGAAGAACGCTTGCCATGCTTCGGATTGCCCTTTCAAGGTATAACGAACAATCGCAGATGAGTACTTAGATAACCAACCCGTTTCTTTACGCAAAGACGGGTAACGCTTGATTAAGGAGAAGAAAGATGTTGAAGGGTTTTCCGTATCCTCATGTTTGAATTCACTGTTAATCTGTTTTAAGATTACATTCCACACAAACAGACATGCTCCAACCAATCCATGCAATAACATGGCTTTATACTGGGTGCCCGGTAGTAATCGGTACTCTATTCCACGAAAAGCAGTGGAACAGGAATGATTAGAATGGTTAGAAGCCTTTGTAACAGGCATGATATCAAAGCAAGTTGATGTTATGGTAAGCAATAGGGTAGATTCGTAGTCTATCCTATTGTGTCTGTTATTATACTCTCCCAAATAGAAGGGTTCCATCCGTTGTTACTTTGCGATATAATTCCCAAACTTTTCATCAAAACAGATCTTGCGTCGTCAAGTCCAGCAACACCAAGCCAAAATCGCTGAGCAGATGGCTTGACGATCACTACTTCGTTACGAGAATGCACGATTAATTCTTTTGCTCCAACGATCTCACGCACAATAGAAATACTCAATCTGCTTTCAATATTCGCAAGAACCTCATCAAGTGTCATACAAGTGATCACTTGCGTGCGAGATGGTGGAGGAAGATCCTCAAGAATGAAACGAATCACTTTCAAAGGAGATTTGGAGCCTGTCTCATATATCTCGGAGCAGAAACTCTGCTTCTTGTCCGCATAAAACCAAGCGTCAATATGGAGCAGGAATGCTTCTACGTACTCTTTAATTTGATCTTGTGTCGCGGCCATGTCAGCTACACGGCGACCAGATTCCCATTCCCAAGATGCTTGAAGTCTACCATCACGGGCGACTATTCTCTCTTCCACATCAAGCTCATATAGGTCAAATACAGCGTGATCCAAATCTATCCACTCTTGATCTGATGAGGGCTGTTTCTCGTGAAAGTGTCTAACTACGCGGATGATACGACGGCCCGCTTCTGTCTCATAAGCTTGCATGAGGTCTGGGGTCGGAAGCCTCTTCATATCTCCAAGCAGGGTACTGTTGCTCTTGATGCCGAAGGGAAATGCAGTCATAAACATATACCACGATGAAACGCTTGAGTTGATGATTCCAGACAGTAAATAAGCGATATCCGGGGATGCTTTATCTAAGGAAACTCCATAAAGGGCATTCGTATATACAAGATCTTGCATAGCAACCGCAGATGTGAGACGCCCCGATATAATCGGGATGTCCGACTGGTGTAAATATTGGGGCACCAACACAAGTGGTGCACGATAGATATCTCGATTGCGGGGGCGAGTAGCTATTCCCTGAAAGCTAGCCAAATCGTCTTCAAGAGAGAATGGTCTGATTGAATCACTGCCAGCTAGGGGTAATCCTATTAGAGACGGTACTTCGTTATCTGGATCTGTTCCAACCGTCAATCCTGATGCCCATTTAGCTTCCCCCATCAATTTGAGCGAATCCTTCAGGGGTGGAAAACGATTGTTCAGCGAATTCAGGAGAAGCAGATCGTGATCACCACCAATAAGGGCTGTTTTGAACAGTTCGGGCTTTTTCTTCCAACTATCAATAGGTAGCCTGATGACTTTTCGCGGCGCGGCACCGATGTCGTGGCTACGATCGCCTTCGGGCGAGCGATGTAATCGTACAAGTTCTACTGACCCAACTAAATCAGAATGATGAGAAGTTAACACTGCCATTGCTGGCATTTTGGTTCTATTGAACAACCAGTGTCTCAGTCCAGAAAGGTCAACAAGTGTTACTAATCCGAGTGACTCAGCGATTGACTGAGTAGCATGTAGCCCTGTCACGCTACTGGAGAAAAAATGACTGGAGTTTACGAGAAGTCCTAATTTTGTTTTTGAATGAGCGAAAGAAGTCCGTGCCAGATTGATATAGTTCAGGCTGACACCTCTCGGAGCCCGAGGTGCATCCGGTGGCATCCGGTGCCGAGCTGCTGTACCTGATCTGCCAGCGTACGACCATGGCGGGTTGCCAATAATGATGTCGAATTTCCATATCTCATCATTTCCTTTGGATTGTCTCTCTTCCTTCTTTTTAGCTGCAATATCGCGTACATCACCAACAAGAATGGATTTGCTCACTAAGGGGGTGAACTGGAGTGCATCGGAGCTAATCGGATCTGGGTCCAGTTCCAAGGCTACCAGATATAGGCTGAAGGCGGCAATCTGAACAGCGGATGGACTAATGTCAATCCCATATATCTGCTCGTTCAGCGTCTTTCGAATGATCTCACGGGTTGGCTGTTGTCCATGTGCCTTCAGTCGGACTAACCTGCGCAGTGCTTCTACGAGGAATATCCCCGAACCACATGTGGGATCTAACACCGTTTCGTCGCCTGTCAGGCCATCAAACACCTCATCTAATACTAACGTAACTGCAGTTAGTGGCGTATAATGGGCATCCTTTTTGTGACTCGGTATATGAACTGACCCATCGCAAGTTTGTAAATTGTAGTGGATTTTTTCCGCAACTTTGCTGTTTCTTTTTTTCAAAGATTCCCGCTTAGAGTGCTATTTAGAGCATTTTTTCTACATATCTGACTCTTCCTTTTGTGGGCGTTTTGCTTTCACTTTTTTTG
>JAPOUL010000056.1 GCA_026708685.1 Bacteroidota bacterium | reverse complement strand
GTCCCACTTAGGGGACGTTAAAAATTAATATAATTAAACAGGACGGAGGTCCAGATACATGAAACGCTTTACAAACGGTTGGGGAGGAGGACTTTGTCTTTCTCTATTCTTTGTATTCTTTATCCTTTCGGACAGCCAAGCGCAAACGCGCTATGTAGACACGAATACTGGTGTCAGCACGGGCGAGTGTCCGATTACGGCTCCGTGCTCCCTTTCCAGAGCATTGGATAGCGATAACCTTGCCTTTGGTGATGCCAGTCAAGAAAATATAGTCGCCGTCCGGGTCCGAAGAGAGAATGACACCGTCACCATCAGTGAGGACATCACGGTTGCAGATACGGTTGTCTTTGCAGCCTACCAGCGCGGTGGCACTGCTGGTGAGTGGGTCAAGGCGACCTTAGATTTTACAGGCACCGTTACCATTGCAGGTGCGGCTGGTATTGCTGAGCAAGGGCAGTTTCGGCGTGATGAAGACCTGACCGTTCGTTTCAAGGATGTGATCAGCGGGTCATGGAATGAGGATTTTACTACCGATGAGCCCAACAATGACCCATTCGGGAGTACTACGTACGACGAAAAACAGGGAGCCTACTCCATTACAGGGACCTTAACAACACGTAATGTGGACTATGAAGAATTGATCGTGACGTCGGATTTAACGATTGTGGCCCCGAAAAATGCGGATGGAACTGCATTAACTACGGCACCGATCGTTGTGGTAGACTCGCTACTGGAAATCAAAAAAGGGGTGACCTTAACGATAGGGTCCAAAGATCAGCGCATAGATCTGCGCGTTCCGTTGAAAAAGCGACAAGAGGATACACAAACCGCAGAGAAAGGGAGCGCATTGATTGTAGCTGGGAAGATTGATGGGAACGGCCGCCTATGGATTGCGCATCGTCGTAGTGAAGATGAACGTCGAGGTTCTTTAGATGAACTTCCTGATAATGAAACGTTTTATCACCAGCCGCAGGAGTATCATCCTACGGATAAGAACGTCGTTGATCACGAAGATTGTATAATGATCACCGATGGGAACGATAAAGAAACATTAGGGGAAATCGCTGTTGGCCTCTACGGTATTGCAACAGGCAATCTATGTATTGATCTTCCTAAGGTTTCTGATGTCATCATCGGAGGAAGCATCACTGGAGGCCCCGCTGATTTAGCGGTTACATCGGATGTGTTTTTTAGAAATGACGTTGTCATTGACGGTGATGTGCAGCAGTGGGGAGATGCACGCATTGTCTTTGAAAAGAAGGCGACCATTAATGGAAAAGTGCTTCTGGCGAACGAAAATGTGCCAACAGATTTTACTATTCAAGCAACGTATGGTACACTCGCGACGGGTAATTTGGGTAATGATTCACGAAATAACAACACCGGTAATAGATATCGACGTCAGATTAATGAGGTTCAAACGTTTCATGGTGGTGGACAGATCAATACGGGTGTAGGCGATTGCAACTTGGATCGGACAAGTATTCAGCGAGGTCTTCAGTTTCCGGGCGTGCAGTTTCACGGTCCTACGACAATTGAGGATGATCTAGAATTGCGATTCAATCGTCCTACGGCACAAAATGTTATTACTGGGAGGGATATAGATTTGTCAGGTGGTACCATCTGCGAAACCCAAGTCATGTTTTTAGCAGATAGCGCCAACACCAAAGAGAACTTCTATACCTCCACCGTTGGTGGTGATCTGATTATTGAAGATGGTGGATGGGTGTTCTTGGATGGGGGCAATGTGCAGACCGATGACACCAAGGATGCAATCTATGTCGCTCACAACCTGTCGGTGGATGGCGATATTTATGCAGACGGTGATGCAACTGTCGTCCAAACCAATCATGCCGCAAAATCCTTGATTGATGGCATGTGTAGTGATAAAGGTGCGATGCTGGACAAAGGGGCACGCCTGACCTTAACCAGCGGCCAGGATCATGATATTTTGACGCATGCCGATGGGCTTACCATACCGGCGCTAGTGATTTTGGATGGAGCAGAAGTGGAAGGCACGGGAAATCTGATTTCCACGACGCTTCATATTGGAGGAAGTGGTGGTGAGCTTAAGACCAATGGAAAGGTGCAGGTGGGTAGTAGTGCAGAAGATGGATCAGGACATCTAATTCTCCAGGGTGATGGACTCAGTGGCTCTCTTACCGATGGATCGGTGTTGAGCCATTTGACGTATGCCAGTTCAGCGACCGATGCGGTGAGTGCGAATGATTTAGAAGTCTTAGAGTTTCATTTAGGCAGTCGTCGGTTGCGTCTTGAGGGTGTGCGGACGGATGTGGAGACCTTAGGCTTGTGTAGTGGAACGTTGGTGTTAGGCGAAGTAGAGAC
>JAPOUL010000048.1 GCA_026708685.1 Bacteroidota bacterium | reverse complement strand
AGGACGTTTTTAACAAAAAAACCCTGTTTTCAGGAAAAAATAGGGTTAAGTTCAGGTATATCATTAAAACTACATCAGGAAGGGGAAGAAAGCATCCCGTGTATACATTTATTGATGGACAAGAGCAATATGCTTGTGAAGTACGGTATGGAGGTGCTTCTGCAAATGCACTTCAAAGAGGTCTATGGACCAAGACAAACAAAGGTGAGGAGTATTTTGATAGCATAACTAATGGATGGATTGACTATTCTCAAAATCATGTACTAGTTGAATTATTCTCTTATGCAATGATCTCCAGTGAACTTGGACATACGAGTGCGTTGGAGGCTATTAAAGACGATATTCACAAATTAAAAATAAATTAGAAATAATGTTATCCTGTCCCACGCTATTTGAAGATTCTGCTAAAATTCCTCCTGCTACGGAAAGTATTAAGTATATTGGATCAAAACTTAAGTTATTGCCCTATATTCTTGATATGATTTCAGGAACCGATGCTAAGGTAATTCTTGATGGGTTCTCTGGTTCCACACGCGTTTCTCAAGCATTAGCTAAATCTGGATATCAGGTTGTGTGCAATGACATTTCAGCCTGGTCAGAAGTATTTGGGACATGTTACCTGTTGAATCAAAATACGAGGTCTACTTACGAACCCTTAATTCAAGAATTACGGCAGACTCCTCCTAAGGAAGGATGGTTCACAAATCATTATGGGGGACACAGTAATGGTGGGCAATCAGTCCAGAATGATGGATGTAAGCGGCCATGGCAAATCCATAATACAATGAAGCTTGATGGAATCCGAGATCGGATTGACGAAATGGGACTGTCAATAATTGAAAAATCAATTGCATTGACGAGTCTCATCCTTGCCTTAGATAAGGTGGATAATACATTGGGGCATTATGTATCCTATCTAAAACAGTGGGCACCACGCTCATACAACCATCTACATCTTGAAGTCCCAAGACTCTACCCGCACGACAAGAAACACATTGTTCACCGCAAAGATGTTTTTGATGTTGCAGGTGTAGATGTGGATCTTGCATACTATGATCCACCCTACGGCTCAAATAACGAGAAAATGCCACCTTCTCGGGTTAGATATGCATCGTACTATCATCCGTGGACTACGATCTGTTTGAACGATAAACCCGACCTGTTTGGAAAATCAAACAGAAGATCCGACACTTCCGATCAACTTGCCGCTTCAGTGTTTGAAGAGTTTCGACGGAGTCCATCTACCGATCGATTTATTGCGGTTGAAGCCATTGAACGACTGATCCAGAAAACTCGTGCAAAATGGATCATGTTATCCTATAGCTCCGCTGGAAGAAGTACGGCAGAGGAGCTCAATGAAATTCTCAGCCACAGTGGAGAGGTAGTCAAGGTTCAAAAGATTGATTATCAAAAGAACGTTATGGCAGAGATGAAGTGGACTAATGAATGGATTCGGGAGTCGAATGGAAAACATCAAGAATTTCTATTTTTAGTGTGTAAAGAATAGTTGCCCTTCATCAATGCAAAGTTTAATGGTTTTACCATGAATCGTTTGGAAAAGAACGTATGCGCTGATGGTTTTCAAGAGTATAGCATCAGTTACTTTTTTCGTCAACGACAATTAAAAGTTTCGAATTTATAGGAGAATTTCACCAATTTTCTCTTTTATTCCATCCCCAGTGATACCGGACCACAAGGCCAAACTTTTATTCAAATTAGTAAAAACTGAAAAAATGACAATGACACGAGCGATAGACACTGGTGTATAAAACGTAGTCGGGTGCACTCCTATATCGAAAATGATCTGTAACCAATAAAGTCTCCTCAAATGCCCTGTCTGTGGCTTTAATGGCTGAAAAGAAGAGATCCTCGTAAGGATTTCGAGAATGGAAAACTGATGTTACAAGGCATTAATGATGCTGGCGGGAATCCAGTCAACTGCGTAAGTGGCTTTCATTCAAGATCCCAATAATCAAAAATTCTATGAACACACTCTACCTCTCAATAGAGGTTTGACGAAATTCGTAAATACAGGCCCATTCCGTTCGGATCAATAGGGGAGTTACGGGGGGCAGTGTTTCCCTGACGGAGTCGTTCCTGAATATGTGCTCTACGAACAATATCAAACATGTTGTTGACCCCAAAAGTGATTTTCCAGGAGTCATTGGGAGCATATCCGACTTCGGCATCTACAATCAAGGAACTCGGGAATTCTTCCAGAACATCTATTCCATCTGCACGACAGGTAGAATTTCCGTAGCGGCACTGCTGCCAACTGGCAAGCCAGTTTACACGCAGCAGTCCAGACCACTGGTTCGCGATATGTCTGTAGGTCATTACAACGCGATGTC
>JAPOUL010000140.1 GCA_026708685.1 Bacteroidota bacterium | reverse complement strand
AATCATTGATGAGAAAAAATAAAATAACAGAAAAGATAAAATGAATTAAATTATAGTGTTTTGTATAAGTTATTTATGGACGAGCCCTAAGTTGAATGAATGAGGATGGAGCGTCACTGATCTGGATCTCTAACTTCTCAAAGAAGTCTTTCTTACTAGTATCCATATCTTCATTGTAATGCTTATGAAGAAGATCAAATTTTTCTTTGGTCCACAGATTACGGTCGGTGAAAACAGATCCACTGTTAAGAAGGCAGTTTTCACGCCAAATGGCTGCAGCACGGTAAGCTGGATGCTTGAATTGGGGTTTAGGCATCTTAGAAATTACTTTAAGTGTAGACCGTTAATATACGGTATATTTGAAAAAGCACATTTCTCATCTCAAGATTATGCGATGACTAACGCAGAAACTTGGACAATAATTTCGTTGAGTCTCAATCAGGTTGATTCATTTGGGGGTTAAGATTTTGAATCCTCCCCTTTCAGTAGCAAGTTTTCCACTCTATACATGAATAGGTCATGCCTTTTCAAGAACATCACAACAGAATATAGGAGTGAACGAATTCTCCATTAAGATTTTGCCACAATAGGAAGTGCTCGTCAGAAACGCCCCTTGAAAAATAAGATCAATCAGCTTGATGAGTGCCCTTGACATTTCTGTATTCAATGAGTGCAGCCTGACCATGGATGCTCAATATGGTGATTGACATTTCAACACCATATGAATCAACTAAATTGAGTGGCTTACCATAACGAAAGTAAACCGGTTGCTGTCTTCCGCCTTCAATCGCAATGTTACTTGCATACAGATACATCCTACTTTGAGAGTCAAGAATTGGGTTTACCTGACCGTAGAGTCCTGAAATTCGTCCAGTGCCCTCTGGGAAGATGACTGCTCCGCCATTAGTTAGAGGACTCAATTCAACGACTAAGCCACCTTGACGTGGAATCCAATCTCGAATTAATTTAGCACTAAATCCCTTTGCTGCAATATAGACTGTCATTGGAAGATGGGTTGAATGCAGATCTAACTCTGTCCCACCAGATTCATCCGTCGTTGATCGCTTCCATGTATGATTTGGGAATAATACCAATACATCAACTCCTAAAATCGGCTCTGAACCAGAGTGTACTTTAATGGTCGCCTCATCGGGAGTAAACTCAAATTGGGCAGCCGGAATCGTTAAAAATACATTGCTCTGATCAACAACCTCGTATTTTGCCTCCATTCCACTCGTTTCACGTGTTGATTTCATGATGAGGGATACACCATCACCACGCTTTTCCATGAGAGCTCTACGATGATGAGATCCTGGGATATCACCAACCGGTAATCTTGTGAAAACCGATGCAAGTGTCTCGTTACGGGTAGATTGCTTCAGATTCATGGACTCAATAGTCATCCCATTGGGAAGATGCCCAGGTGAATCAATTTCCAAGCGATCTTTAAACATAGATAACCGAATTCTACTGGAAAACATGGAGTAATCACGATGAATCACTGCATTAACAATGGCTTCAAAAGCTGCCACCATGTTGTACTGGGGCAAATCTTCGCGTGCGGGCGTTTTACGTGAAGCAACTCTCATATTCCGAGCTACAAATCTGCAAGCATCAAAAATCTGTTGGTAGAGTGGACCTTCAATCTCTTGGGCATCCAACTGACCTGAAGCACGATCCTTGCCTCTGTAAAGTGTTGCCATAATCATTGCGTGGGGAAACCACTCTTGGGGAGAGTTGGTGCATAAAAGGATTCCAGCAATGGTGGCTCTACATGCACCCGTTTCATCTTCTGCGAGAAGCCCTTGATTCATCAAGGCCTTCATAGGATTGATTGCCCCCTCTGAACTGAGTAATGGCTCCCATAATCGTTCCGAAAGAGTGCCAAATCCTGTATCAGGAACTAGGGTTTGATCAAACCAAAGGTATCGACTTTTTGCACGGATTTGTGCAAGTCGTAATTTCTCATCCGCACTGAGTTGTCGTTTACTGTTTCCAACTCGAAGAAATGCGCGACCAGATCGCTCGTGAGCTGAAGTCCCCTTGGGAATTTCTACGAGTAAGAATGCGTTTCCATCAAGCATTCTATGGTAACAACGAATTCGGATAGGTGGATCCACTGAGTCGCTACAAACATCAGACAGAATACGGTTCAGGTTAGCAATCTGTTTGCTTGACATTCCTTGTAGATAACCATCGTCGGTAACTCCACACAGTAGCGTACCACCATCGGAATTAGCGAATGCTATGATCTCATCTGCGAGGTCTTCTCGTTTTGGGCTCACTGGTTGATCACCTTTACAATGAATCTGCTTAAACTCCCAGCGTTGATCCTCACCAAATGATAAGCGCTGAAGCAGCTCATCATCACTTATCTTCTCTATCAGCATATTTCTATTCTATGTTATTATTTCCATTCAAAAATGATTGGAAATCGAGCATATTTTCATCCAAAAAACGGACTTATGAACGAAATATAAACCAACTAATTGAAATCATCATTGAAGAACGTCAATGATCTGCAGATTAAATCAGTCTATTCCATGATTTGAAAATCAACCATCACCGGAAGATGATCAGAAACGTACCTTCCATTCTTCACCGAAACCACGGCTTCATATCTCTGGACGACAAAATGATCTGACCCAAAGATATAATCAATTCGTGGGGCTTGGTTGAGTTGATCTTGTTGAAGAAAACCACTAAATGTACCAATTGGACCTTCTGCGGGTTTTTGGGTGATGATGCGAGCGTCCCTCAGATCCTGTTCAGTCAAAATCGAGTATACATCACTTTCGGGAGTTGCATTGAAATCACCCAAAAGGATCACGGGTTGATCCATTTTCTGAAGATGATCAGTTATAAGTTTAGCACTCTTCAATCGGGCATCTACCCCACGATGATCAAAATGAGTGTTTATGACTTGGATTACTTTTCCCGTCTTACGGATTTTCAAAGTAACCAATGTAGCAATTCGGGGCAATGCTGCATCCCAGCCAACACTTCCAGGCTGATCAGGAAAATCTGAAAGCCAGATCGTCTTGACTTCCAATGGTTCAAACACAGATGTCTTGTAAAAGATAGGGGCGAATTCTCCCTGTTGCTCCCCGTCATCTCGCCCTACCCCTACCCACTCATATCCATCAAGCACCACGGCTAACTGTTGCACTTGATGACTTAATGCTTCCTGTACACCTATGAGATCCGCTTTGGACATTTCATCAGCGACCCAAGAGATCCGATGAGCCCAAGCACTTTCACCATCATCAGGATTATCGTAGCGAACATTGAACGTCATGACGGTGAATTCAACAGGCATCGGCTGAAACAACAATAGTATCAGTGCAAAATTAAACATCACTACCCCCCTATTGTAATCATTGGACGATTTTCAGAGTTTGCAATCCTATGCATTCCTGCATGCTTCGCATGTTTTGCATCCACCGCTGACCCGATCAGTTGAAGTAGATCTTCATCATCTGCACCATGACGCATTGCATCTCGCAAGTTGACTTCGGCTCGTCCAAAAAGGCATACTTTGAGATGTCCGTCAGCGGTAATCCGCAGACGATTGCATCCCGCACAAAAATCATCGGTCATGGATGTAATGAACCCTATTTGACCGAGTGCTTTGGGAATCCTGTATAACTTTGCAGTTTCATGTTTGCCGCAGGCTATCTCTTCAAGTGGAAAGGCATCCCTTAAGGTGTAGAGCATTTCCTGATAGGATACTAACTGGGTTTCATTCCACCGATTCCCATCAAATGGCATAAACTCAATAAATCGAACCTCAACTGGACGGTTCAGTGTTAATTGAGCAAAATCCACCAGTTCGTCTTCGTTGACCCCGCGCATGACGACACAATTAATTTTCAGAGGATGATATCCTATCTCTAAGGCGTAATCAATTGCATCTAATACCTTGTGGAGTGCATGACGCTTCGTGAGTTCGTAAAAGCGATCTTCATGGAGGGTATCAAGGCTAAGATTGATAGAATTCAATCCAGCCATTTGTAATTTTGGAAGGTTACGTTTGAGCAGGAGACCATTAGTTGTGATGGAGAGGGTTTTAAGCCCTGTTAGGGATCCGATTTCTTCTACAATGTTGATGATACTCTTTCTCAAGAGTGGTTCACCTCCCGTCAAACGAATTTTTGTGACCCCTTCGTTGACAAAAACCTTCGCAAGGCGAATGACTTCCTGATCTGTCAAAAGTTGCTGAGCAGGAGTCCAATCCAGTCCGTCTTCCGGCATACAATAGCTACACCGCAAATTACACTGTTCAATCAGTGAAATCCTTAGATAGGAATGAAATCGTCCGAATCCATCGGTGAGAACATTGAGGCGTGTAGAAGATGCCGGAACTTCTGTTGGAGAATGATAAGTTATCTTTGATGGATCACTCACATCAGAACCACCTAACACCTTAAGTTGAAGCATGAGATCTCACCAAGATCAAGAATCACAACCATAAGAAATATGTATCCAACGAAGAACTCACCATCTTATTCCCGATGGGAGTGGAATGGATACGGTTTGGATAGAAAGATTGATTTGTATTTGAATCGTAATCCAATATGTGAATTTAAAATTCATAGAAATTTAGTGTGAGTCAAGATCTTTTAATCACACAATCAACGTTGCCATTTCCGAGCAATAGAAAAACTGAATACATGGAAGTTTTCTCCTTCCAGTGGAGCTGTAATTAATTCAAATAATTGCCCCCTATATCTGGCTCCAGAGTAGGTAGACATAGCTCTTCCAATATTTGCTCCAAGCATTAATACGACTCTACGCTTTATTTTCCATCTGAAGATTCCCAATAGTTCAGCACGTCCATCCGAAAGGACAGATTGACCAGTGGGAGTCGTTCTTCCTATGCCTTGCGCATGAATTCCCATTTCTATGCTCATGCTCCGAAATAATCCTGCGACAACAACCGCATAAGCTCTTAGACAGCGTGAGGATTTGTCTATAGATGGTTTGATCCTAACCCCTGATTGACATTGAACGAAAGGATGCCGATCGTAACTCTTTGCCGAAAAAGATGGATTACTCACTAAAAATTCTCGGAACCATTGGGGTGATTTCATATCCCCTGTGGTGTGGGATGCCATGATTTGAGTATTCAATGCGATTCTAGAGCCGGCAGTGGCGGTCAGTTTTAGAGAGGCATGATGATGACGAATTCCTCGTTGTGACCAATCAATGCCTATATAGGGAATGACTTTCCATCTTCGTCGTATATCGGAGGAGATAGATAAATTCACTCCTAATCGGGCATGCCCAGATGAAAGGATACCTGCATGGGTAGCAATGGATACAACGTTATATGTATGCGTCAATGCAGCTACCTCCCCCGATAGTATGGTTTCTTTGGGTGCTAAGTCAGAGATATCGTTCCATTGGGATACCGCTACGTTGAAGTGACTTTTCCTGAAGAAACGAGATTCAGTCGATCGGGTTTGCCGAAAGCCAGTTGTAACCTCAACTCTTGCTGAATGAAATCTGGATTGTAAAGATGGAGTCAGAAAACCTTGATCTGTAATACTCACCCTTGCAAACCAGTTGTGCTTTTTTCCAAGTTGGCCATACTCAGTTTGTGCTATAAACCCATCTTGAGATTCAGGATATGCATGAATGAAATCGTGATTTTGTATTTGATCACCACAATAATTTTTTCGACTGAATCGAGAAACCCCCATCTGGCCTACCCATCGAGAAGACTCTGATGGATGACGGAATTCCCAGTCCATCGTTGCTCCTGAGAGAATTCCATCATAGGCATTGATTCTTAGGGCAGAATCTTGATTAAAAGGCATTGAGGTTGCTGAAACTCCAATGCGTGATTGGTTACGAATTTGCTTTTGAATTCTCCCAGCAAACCCAATTGGAACCTGCTCATTATTCGTGGTGGGAAGATAGACACCACCAATACCATCGATAGAAATTCTACCGGGTAACCGTCCACTCAAAGATGTACCGCCAATCAATAACTCTGCACACTCCGTTGAAGTGATACGATCAAATAAGAGGCTAGAACCCGACGAGGCAGTAGAGATGCTCTGACGGATGGAAGGATAAAGTCTATTGTAGTTAATAGAGTTACTTTCTTCTATGTTGAAATCGTTGACAGCTTCCAGAACAGTCTCGGGTGAAACATCAGGTACCGCTGTAATTTGCACATGAGCATGACCGCCAAAACTAATTCCACCTTGTGCATTAGGGATAGGCACAATCATTGTTTTTTCATCGCTTGTTGACTTGAATGCTGGTGCGAATGCTTTCAGCATGCCATGACGATAGATGGGTGGGCGGATTTTTGTGGTGAGATGAAGTTGACCAAAGTGAGATATAGTTCCTCCATTACGCTCATCTAAAGGCACAAGTGCCCATTCACTAAACTCAGCTAAGTGGGGAATCCAACGACTAAAATTGACACCCCAATTTTGTTGATGTAGCTGTATCCCCAAGACAGACATGGGCAGTGCTATCTCTATAGTCCATCCCTCGTTACTAATGCGTACCTGTGATATCCACTCCGCATCCCAATCTGGTTCAAACTGAAAAAGTCTCTCATCAAAAAGGTCCGTTGTCATCCATGCACTGGGTGCCTCTCCGTCTGATTGAAATCCATCTACCATGACACCCGCAGCATTGACGGCAAAGTAGAATGCAGTTTGATCATCATCATTGGAATCAAGTCCTACAGAAAACCAATCAGCATCATTGAATTGATCATGCACTCCGATGGTCTTGCGGATTCTTCGCGGATCAGAATCATGGAGAACTGCACCTATGTAAACAGTATTCTGATCGTAGATGATGCGCACCTTACTTTCATAAACAGCTCGCTGGCCTTCGTCTGGTATTACTTGACGAAATTGATTGACAGGTATCGCATTCTGCCAGTCCTCTTCATCCAAGACTCCATCAATTTTGATGAGACCTGTTGCTAATCCTGCATGAAGAATACAATCCGTCCCAAAGGGTTGCATTCCAATACCAAAACCAGCAAGAATGAAAGTGAGAATGATCATCTGATTGAAATTGGTTTCTTTCCATCAATCAACACTACCTGAGACATCCAGTCATCGCTGATTACATGCCGGAATAAATTGATCTACCACCTTTAAATCTTCATTGTCCCATGATTCCCCTTGATCATCTACTCGTAGATGTCGACTATATTTTCCCCCAAATACTCCCAACCCTCCGTTAATATTGGAATAGATGGCTTTTGGCGTTTCCTCAAAATAATTCGGTCCATAGAGATCAACTAATTCCAGATACTCCTGATATGACCACAGCTCGTTACTCCAATTCTTGATCGTAACACGGATATGGGGTTCAAGTAATTGGTCCTGCGGAAGACGTACTATGAGATTGATCGTTTTGGAGGTTCCTTCAAATGTACGGTCATTAAAATACGCATGACTAAAGCCATTGCTTTCGTCAACTACAGGAAGCACGCTCGGATCATTCACATCAGAGACAGATTCACGCATTTCGGCAAAATCTGAATCAAAATAGGCAGAACGAAGACGCGTTTCTCGTAATGCCCAAGTAGTATCAATCTGTTGCTCGTCACCTCGACACACTCGATAAAGATAGTCTAAATGAAGACTATAATAATCTTGTCCGGGGGGATCATCAATCCGTAATCGTACCCGAAAGGAACGGATGGTTGTGTCGGCAGAAGAGATTTCTTGAATCTCTGTCAATTCTGTTTCGAAAGACCGAGCCTCAGATGATCCATTGACACTGGGAAAATCAACTGATTGAACTGTTATTGTGTATCTGGTATTGGGGAAAGGAGCTTGTCCACTTGGTGATATATATCTTCCATTGCTCATATAGACCATTGGTTGAACGATATCCAAAGAAGAATGAATCGTTACAGAAGCATCATCAATGGCATATTGCTCCCAGTTGACACTGTCGGTATAGGCAACGCTTTGAATCAGTTGAACTGACCATATACTATCAGGCGAAAATTCCGTAAATACAGTAACTTTCGGAACATAATCGGATTCAAACTCCAACTCTATAGGTGTAGCACAATGCAAGGAAAAAATGGTCACTAAAAATAGGATACTGCAACTTCTCATTAGAATTGTATGGCATAAGAGAAATCGGGCACCAATGATAGGAGAGATACGCGTTCCCAACGAATCGTTCCATAGATATTGGCTTGTGGATAGACATACATTGGATTTCGTCGGTTGTACACATTGAAGAGACCAAGACTGAATGTGCGCTTACCCCATTTGATCTGTTTGGTAAACCGAGCAGTTAGATCCAGACGGTGAGATGCGGGGGATCTCGTAGCATTGATTGCCCCATACTCAAACCATCCTACATCATTAATAGGATCGTAATATCGGCCAGCAGGTAGCCAAAGTGGATACCCGCTACTGTATACCCAAGAAGCGGAAACTGTTGTAAATTGGGTAACTTGATACTGACCTACAATAGAAATATCGTGTCTACGGTCGTAGTTGTCATGAAAAGACTTACCTTCATTCAATCCCGAAAACATCCTTTGAGAATGGCTCCATGTGTAATTCAACCAGCCATTCAAGCGTCGATTCTGCCGACGCACCATTAATTCAATTCCATAGGCAGTGCCTTGCCCTCGTTCAACGACATTTGCCCATCCAAGTCCAGTTGACTGATACGGGAGGGTATCTAATCGATATTTGATCTGATCATCTAAGTGCTTGTAATAGGCTTCAAGAGTCAACTCAATTCCATAATGGGGAAGGCGAGATGAAGCACCAATCGCAATCTGTGAACTTGTTTGAGGTTGAATTCCTGACATGAAAGGAATCCATACTTCACGAGATATGGAACTTCCAGCACCATTCAGTCGGTGCAAATACTGTTGTACAAAAGCATACGACACCTTCACATCCATTTGATGCGTCATATCAAACTTTACACTTGCTCGTGGCTCCACTGCAGAGGCTTGTTTGCCATCACTATGCCCTCCTGAGTATCTGATTCCCAAATTCGCACTGGTATTGTCAAAGAGACGGAGCTCATCTTCCAGATATATAGCATACTCGGTGATGAGAAATGATGTGGATTCTCGAATTCGTGAGCGGGATTGTTTTCCTCGTTGGTTGGTTAATGTGCTTTGGGTTGAAGACGGCTTGAATGTATGTGAAATGATTTCGCCTCCGAATCGAAAATAGTGACGGCGGGCGGGTTTGACTTCTGCATCTAATCGGAGAGTATAGTCACGAATTGAAGATGTCCAGATAGAGCGAAATGATTCAGAGGAGTCCGTGGTGATGGCCTCGCGTGATCGAAATTCATTCATTACATCATAGCCAACGGTTCCCATCGTAACACTGATAAAGGCGTGATCATTGACGAGGCGGTGCCATCGCAATGACATCAGTTGGTTCTTCCATCCAACCTTATGATCTGTGTTTCTGCTAAGCGAGCTCTCTCTGGAAGGACGCGTACGATTAATGAATTGGTCTGCTCCAAGATAACCACTCAAATGGATACGATCTCGATTTGA
The DNA here is from genome assembly GCA_026708685.1 of Bacteroidota bacterium. Classification (GTDB taxonomy): domain Bacteria; phylum Bacteroidota; class Rhodothermia; order Rhodothermales; family Bin80; genus Bin80. Next base: position 11,672 of record JAPOUL010000140.1, on the reverse strand, counting down.
AACAATCACATTGGTTTTCACATTCAGATCATAAAAGAAAATACTCTCTTGTCTTTCTTTGGGTTGAAACCACCGTGTCATCTGATCAAGAAAGGTTCTTCTCCCAGAAATCATCCAAGAAGCACGATCCTTCATAAGGGGGCCTTCTAACATGAGTCTTGAAGTCAATAGGCCTAATTTTCCTTCACCACCAAAACGTCTCAAATTTCCATCCTTCGTCGTGAGGTTGATCACCGAAGACAGTCTGCCTCCATAGCGGGCTGGAAATCCACCTTTCAACAACTCAATTTGTTTGAGTACGGGCGGATTGAATACACTGAACAATCCCAATAGATGGTTTGGATTATAGAGAGGCAAACCGTCCAACAGGATCAAGTTCTGATCTGGTTGTCCACCGCGGACATACAGATCATTAAACCCTTCTCTCCCTGATTTAGCACCGGGAAGCAACTGTATGATCTTGATGACATCGGCTTCCCCTAAGATGGAGGGCATGGATTCTATTTCAGCTCCGCTCAGCTGATGACTACTCATTTGGATCCTATCAGTATCGCCAGATATGGAGGGAGTGATAATCAACGAGTCCAAACTTGCAACGCGTGGAGTCATTTCAAGCACGAATATTGAATCTGATTGAATGCACCAGTCCAAAAGTAGCGTAGTGTACATGACATGACTTACGGATACTCTGGAGCATCCCAGTCCCACATTCAGGTTAAAGTATCCAAACTCATTGGAACTTGTCCCAGATCTTTCCTCAATTAGGTACACATTCACGCGAGGAATCCGCTCTCTACTCAGAGCATCCTCAACATATCCACTCAACGAATAACTCTGAGCCATGATAGGGCCAGAAGTGGTGAGCACTATCATAAGCAGAGGGAGGTCCCACTGCAAGAAAATACAAAGTACATTTTTGACACTTGATAAAATAGCTTGGCATTTCATTCAAAGACGAATGTCTAAGTAATTCAAAGAAAATCAGAAATCAAGAAAATGTATCAAATGTTACATCAGCAAAGCGGTGGTGAAAAGTAGGTATCCTCCAGATGGTCAATGGATGGGATTGATTTGATTATCCGATCTGAGAATCTATATTGGTCATATTATTTTAGATGGAAATTGTTCATTGGTGAGAAGTGGAGTTTTCATGGGGAGAAGGCTGTGCATAAATCGTAAGTAATAATTCATTTCCATGAAGTTCATACACAGGGCGACATCCTGAATGTGCTTCACTTAAATCAAGAATCGTTCTGACACCCTCTCCCCGTGATTCAAGATATACTAACCCTGTTCGATCGGAAATCATTTTAGACAAAAAACTGACCAGTAGTTCATTTCTGGTAACAGCACGATAGGCGATTTTTTCAAGGGTAAGGTTATTGGGTAATCCACCCGGGCTGTAAATCTCAATGCGATCAGCATATAGGAACATCCGAATTTTTGATCCCCGAATGGAATAATCTCGATGAGCAACAGCATTCACAATGGCTTCTTGAATTGCATCAAGGTTATACTGGGGATAGTCCTTTCGTCCTACCGTCTTTCTGGCTGGTTTTAGCATGAATCGATTCACAAATTTAATCGCGCTTTCAATTTGATCATCTACACATCCCATAATCTGCTCAGAATGAATTAAATCATCAGAGGTAAGGTTAACACCCCGGTAAACCGCAGCTTCTATGTAGGCAAGGCGGATATATTTTTGGGGGAATTTACCAAAGGCCAGTAGTCCCGCGACTGTTGGATGGAAGCGATCATTTCTGGCGGAGTCTACAATGTCAGTATTTAATAGAAGATCGTTCCATGTAATTGATTTTGGTGATGCTCCAAAATACTCACGAAGTTTATCATGATCAAGATCATCTGTGGATGCGTCATGAACCGTTTGTTCATCAAAAACAAAATCTCGGCCCCTCTCTTGAAAGAGTCGTGCCAGTAACGGTCCAGTAACGATTTGTTTACTAGATCCCACACGTTCATAGTGCCGTCCGCTTTTGGTAGCATGCACAAATAGTCCGCGGCGGATCTCAACAAGAATGATGAATATTTCTGTGTCATTGGTAGTAGGAAGAAGTTGTCTTCGCAAATGAGGACGTATAGGTGGAGTGCAATTGTTGGTAGCAACATTGATGATCCATTCTTCAATATCCTTGAGACGATCGTGTGGAAGTCCAACGGCCACTCCATCATCATTGACTCCCAAAAAAATCGTTCCACCCTGAGCATTTGCAAAGGCAACCATCTCTCCTGCAATTGATTCTATATCAGGAGATAGTACACCCTCCTTTCCGAGAATCACTTCTTTGAATTCAGTTTGAGAATTCTCACCAACCCCAATCTGATGTTGTATATCACCGATCGAGCCTATCATGATTGATCATGTCAAAGGAATACTTGAGGTGTGTAGCAGTCCATCTATCTTCACCCATTTCTGAACAAAGACTTTGCTCACGAACTACTTCAACAGATATGCGGTCTTTGGTTATATACGTTCATTCAATTCTCTAAAACCATTCTGCATTATCAATCAGAAAGTCTCAAAGTCAAGGGTGATGCCATGGTGGTGTGACCGGTGCACTGGTTTCGGAGTACATAACTCATCCTCTTACGACAAATGGATCATGGAAGTCAGGCAAGGTGAATCAAATTCACATAATAAATGTCTCTGTGACGCGTAAGGTTTTCGAATGATGATGCATCTACTTTGTAGCAAAAGCATTCTTTGATCTCAGATCCGCATCGTAATCACAGTTTGCATGTTTGGTGTATCGGAAAAACATAATCATAGCGTCCCTATGATCAAGTTAGAGCATGAATGAGTCTCCAATACTTGAAGCCATTCTTTCGCAAATAGGGCGATGCATTATCCGAAGGAACTACTTTGAGGTTTAACTCATAATGGAGTGCAAATCAAAGCCCTCCAAGGATTACTATCGCATTGAGTAGATGGGATATTTTCCTTTTCGTCTTGCTTTTTTCCGAAATAGCGTGACTTCAGACGGTGTAAAAGCAGTGCCAAGCCACCAAAGACAACGATAAGTAAAAGAGGAAGAAAATCTATTTTTGAAAATAGGTTAGTCGTGAATCTCGTTAATATACAACAGAACATTCACATTGTTTAAATCTAATGAGAAGGGTATTAGATACGCCGAATACCCGACCTGATTGAGGGGAGGTGGAGAAAAGCCGAAACATTTTTCATGATCACAAAAAACCATCATTTGTTGGTATACTCTTCGGATATAATACTCCGTTATTCATGTACATAACGGACTATAAAAAGGAATCTAAGCTTCGAAAATGGAACGTATCATCATTGATGTCGCCTCTTCAAAAAATCTGCTCACATGCATTCGGATGTTTAACATACATGACGATCCTTCTTCATGAATATGGATCAGGAGAAATATCATTCTGTAGGCTGATTCGGAGTATTGATAGCCTACCTGTAGACATCCACACAGCCAATATAGAAGTCATTGCATATAAGATCCGTTATTGATTTCTATTTAATGAAATGATTTAGTGGTGATGTTCATCCCTATACATAGATTGACTTTCATCATGTGATTTGATCCAAGATTACCACAAAGCGTTTAATGGTCTTTTCAGATAAGTGATGGGAATTGTATTGGCGTTTAGTGGCGGCTTGGACACATCATTTTGTGTTCCATATTTACGTGAAAAATTTGATCTGCCAGTCTATACCGTCACGGTTGACACGGGCGGATCTGCTGATTTGTCTACGCTCCGTTCACGCTCCCAAGATCTGGGTGCAGAAAAACATTTTCACATAGATGCGCGTGCAGAACTCTATGATGAGTATCTCAAGTATCTCATCATGGGTAATGTTCTTCGTGGTGGAGTCTATCCTTTGTGTGTTGGTGCTGAACGCGTAATTCAAGCCCGAGAAGTGGTCAACATCGCCCGTGAAACCAACGCATCTGCAATTGCTCATGGATCCACTGGTGCCGGGAATGATCAGGTTCGTTTTGATTCAGTAGTTCAACTCCTGGCCGATGATTTGGAATTGATTACTCCGATTCGTGATGAAGGACTTACTAGGGACTATACAACCCAATTTCTTCGTGAACGAGGATTTGATGTCCCAGAAAAAACAAGCCGTTATTCCATTAACGAAGGACTCTGGGGAACCACCATCGGTGGTCAGGAAACCCTGGGCACGATTGACCCGCTTCCGGATGATGCCTATCCGAACACGGCATCTATATCAGAAGCACCCGATCGGGGAGTTGAGATTCATCTTCACTTTCGAGAGGGGTTGCCGATAGCATTGAATGAAAGCGAACTTGCTCCAGTGGAGTTGATTACCCAACTTGATGAGATTGGATCTGCTCACGGTATTGGACGAAATATTCATATTGGAGATACCATTCTTGGACTCAAGGGGCGGATAGGCTTTGAAGCCCCTGCCCCATTGATCTTGATTACTGCCCATAGAGAATTGGAAAAACTGGTACTCACAAAATGGCAACGTTACCAGAAAGATCAACTGAGTGACTTCTATGGAATGCTTCTCCACGAAGGACACTACTATGATCCCGTGATGAGAGATATTGAAGCACTGATGATCTCCTCTCAATATGTCGTGACAGGTACTATAATCGTACGCCTCCATAAAGGAAACATTCAAGTACAGGGTTGCGAGAGCCCCTACTCAATGTTTGACACTGGAGTTGCAACCTATGGTGAAGAAACTGCACTGTGGAATGGAGCCGATGCTCGTAGTTTTTCTAAACTCAATGGCTTGCAGTCCTACCTTGCCCATAAAGTACGGTCAACATCATGATTCGTACAGCCGTTTTACATGGTAGCGGTTATGTTGGAAGAGAACTGATCCGATTGATCTTACAGCATCCGAACGCATTGCTGATGTGCACGACCAGTCGCACTTATGCCAATGCTCCCCTGCACTGTGCTCATCCAGCCCTGCGAGGACAACAGAACCTTCGCTTTTCAGGTGTAGATCAATTTGATGCATCCGATGTGGATTTAGTTTTTGTGGCTGCCGAACATGGGAAAGGAGCCATCGCCATCAAAACCCTTCTTGATAACGGATACTCTGGGAGCATCATTGATATGAGTTCCGATTTTCGGTTTCATGATGTATCCACCTTTGAATCTCTCTTTCAAATGGAACACCCTGCACCAGAATTGATTCCCCACTTTTCGTACGGACAGCCAGAATTATTTGCCCCCTACTCTGGATCATTTATCGCCAATCCCGGTTGTTTTGCAACTGGGATGCTTCTTGCAATCTGGCCACTCCACCTGAACTGTGATCAAGCACAGATCTCAATCACTGCCATCACTGGAGCGTCAGGATCTGGAATTCGCCCCAAGCCTACCACGCACTTTCCAGAGAGAGATGGAAATGTACGAGCGTATAAAGTACTTGAACATCAGCATTTACCTGAAATCACGCAGTTTGTCAAACCAACCATTTCCTTATCTATGGTTCCAGTTTCTGGGCCATGGACGCGTGGCATCTGGGGAACACTTCAACTTCGCATGTCTGTGAATGAACATCATATTGCTCAGTGGTTTCACGATGTGTATGATGATCATGGTTTGATTCGCCTCTGGCCGAATGCCCTTCCAGAATTACACTATGCTGTTGGATCACCCTATTGTGATCTAGGATGGGTCATCAAAGACGACCAGATCGTGATCGGATTTGCTATTGATAATATGCTTAGAGGAGCTGCTTCTCAGGCTATTCAGAATATGAATCTCTTAATGGACTGGCCCATTGACACTGGGCTCATACCACCTCATCCATGATGAATACTGAAACGATCATCCATGATGAGGATTTATTTCTCATCCCTACCTATAAAAAATTACCTCTTGCTTTGGTTCGTGGCGAGGGATGCTATGTGTGGGATGCTGATGGGAATCGTTATCTCGATTTTTATGGTGGACACTGTGTGACGGCATTGGGACATTGCCCTCCCCCTGTCGTTGAGGCTATCCAGAAACAGAGCCAACGGCTTCTGTTTTATTCAAACGTAGTCTACAGCGATACACGTGCACATGCTGCTAAACTCCTCGGGGAAATGTCTCCGCTACATCGGATTTTTTTCTGCAACTCTGGTACGGAAGCCATAGAAACCTCTCTCAAAATAGCACGTAAGTCTACTGGACGGAGCGGCATCATTTCTACCAAACAGGGTTTTCATGGACGAACACTCGGTAGTCTGGCCGCTACATGGAATCCTGCATATCGAAAACCCTTTCAGGATGTACTTGCTCCAACGCATTATTATGCTGAATTTGGTAATTTAGCCACTTTTGAATCTATCTTTGTTGATCACCCAGATCATATAGCAGCAATCCTCATTGAACCCATTCAGAGCATTGGAGGAATTGTTGATGCCCCTAATGAGTATTTTCTCGGACTGCGAGAGCTATGTGACAAATATGGTGCCTTACTCATTTTTGATGAAATTCAGACGGGGGTAGGACGTACGGGGACATTTAGCATCAGTGAACAAATGGGGTTGATTCCTGATATGATCACACTTGCCAAAAGTCTAGGGTCTGGAATTCCAGTTGGTGCACTACTGCTCAGCGATGTCCTCTCTGAAACCATTGAGTATGGAGATCAGGGAACGACCTTTGGAGGAGGCATGGTTGCTATGAGTGCCGTTGCGGCGACTTTAACGATGATTCAGCAGAAACAACTCATGGATCGAGCACCTGTAATTTTTGAACAATTATCTGATGTCATCCGCCCATATGCTTTAGAAATCCGTGGGCGAGGTTGCTTGATAGGTGTTAAGTTTGACTCTCCAGTGAGTGAGATTCTTCCCCGCCTTCGTTCCAATGGAATTCTTGCCGGTGGAAGCGGAGATCCACATGTGATGCGTATGATGCCACCACTGATCACTCAACAAGTACACATTCACGAATTTGCGGATGGTTTTGAAGACGCTATGAAGCCTGTACAAGCCTGATATGGATTTGAAACATCTCTTTGATTGGCATCTTGAAGATGACGCTACATGGGAGTCACAGCTCCAGCGTACGCGTCATCATTATCGCAATCCAAGTCGATCTCTTGATAGCACCCCTAGAAACCTAGGGCTGATATTTTTCAACTCTTCGTTGCGAACACGTACTTCTATGGAGGTCGCAGCGACCCGCCTCGGAGCGTATCCATCGGTTATCATACCGGGGGCTGGAGTCTGGGGAATGGAATGGAGGGATGGATGTCGTATGGATGGAGAGTCTGTGGAGCATATCCGAGAGGCGATTGGGGTCTTATCCCGTTACTATGATGGCTTAGGTGTGCGTTTGTTTGCGACTGGAACGGATTACGCCCTAGATCAAAATGAAACCCGGTTCAAGAAGATTCTAGAATCGGCAACGGTGCCTGTCATCAATTTAGAGTCAGCTCTGTATCATCCTTGTCAGGCACTTGCCGATGCAGCAACCATTAAAGAACACTTCCAGGATGACGTACATGGACGAAAGTTTGTTCTTTCATGGGCATGGCATCCCCACGCCCTTGCTCATGCCGTTCCTAACTCTGCACTGCTTATGGCAGCACGATTGGGCATGCAGGTCACCATTGCTCGACCTGATGGATTTGAACTTGATTCCAATATCCTTCAACTTGCTCAGAAGTATTCTTCACAACATGGTTTTACCATTGATGAATCCGATGATCAAGATATAGCATGTAAGGGTGCCGATATCATTTATGCAAAAGCCTGGGGGAGTCAGTTGAGATATGAGGATGCAGATGCTGAAAAGGCGTTACGTGATCAGTACAAGAGTTGGCAAGTACGAAAGCATCATTTGGGGAATGCTGCATTTATGCACTGCCTTCCTGTTCGCCGTGGAGTAATTGTAGAAGATGCTGTTCTTGATAGCTCGGAGGCGATCCATCTCTTACAAGCCGAATTTAGGTTGCACTCACAAATCTCAATCCTTGAACGGGCCTGGAATTTGATATGAGCAGACCAGTTGTTGTAAAGATTGGTGGTACCGTGATGAACGATTTGTCTACCCTGTGGGAGCAGATCCAATTCATCAAATCTCCCGTTGTCATTGTTCATGGTGGAGGAAGCCAGTCCACGAAATTAGCCAACCAGCTTGGACATTCACCACGAATCATTCATGGTCGTCGAGTCACGACGGACCTTGATCTTAACATTGCCGAATGGGTAATGCGTGGTTCTGTCAATGTATCCTTGGTTGCGCAAGCGAATATTAATGGGCTTCACGCTGTGGGTCTCTGTGGGGTTGACGGACGAATGATTGATGTTCAACGACGAGAGCCATGGATCATTGACGGTGAAACCGTTGATTTTGGATGGGTTGGCGAAATCATTGATGTGAACACGACCGTGATTGATCAGCTTTCGGATGCGGGGTTTACGTGTATCATTGCCCCTATCGGCTATGACCATACAGGACAGCGATTTAATATTAATGCGGATACGGTTGCCTGTGCACTTGCTGAACATTTGGTCGCCTCCGATCTTGTTTTTGTTACGGATACGGGTGGTGTGATGAAGGATCTGTCGGATCCAGATTCACGGCTTATCACCTGTTCCCCTGATGATGAAACCGAGGGGGTCAACCACGGCTGGATTAGCGGAGGCATGTCGGTCAAACTGCAGATGGCCCGTAATGCATTAAATCATGGAGTTTCCAAGGTATGGATTACTGGAGTCCGAGATGTACTCTACAAGATCAATGCAACTGAAATCATCGCGTAAAAACCATGAAACAAATGAGTGTGATTGATTTATTGAATGCAATGATTGAATTTCCATCATTGAGTGGAGAGGAGGATCCGATCTGCACCTTTATGCAGTCATATGTTGATCGTCCTAGGATTCAGAGTAAGCGAATTGAGAACAGTCTCTACTTTTGGATTGGGGAAGGATCCAATCGTATGCTCTTGGCCTCTCATCTTGATGTTGTACCCCCTTCTTCGGATCATCCCTATCCTCCATTCAAATCGACTCATGTGGATGGAAAGATTTATGGTCGAGGATCGGTGGATGCTAAGGCCTCAGGAGCTGCGATGACCACGACTCTTCTTGAACTGGCAGATGAAGGGTGGCAACCCCCTCATGGGCAACTTATTGTTGCATTGACTGAGTGTGAGGAAACCGATTACGAAAACAATGGACTTCAGAAGTTATTACAGCACACTCTACCTCGTCCAGACGCAGCATTAGTTGGTGAACCCACGAACTTAGCTCCCATTGTTGCACAGAAAGGACTTTTGATCCTTCGATTGGATTCCAAGGGAAAGACGGCTCATGCTGCACGTGACAGTCTCGGTGAAAATGCAATATTAGTAGCTGCTGATGACATCCAGCGTTTGTCCAAATTCAAGTTTGAGCGAACTCATCCCATCTTGGGCGAAGTGAGCATGAATGTCACAACGATTCATGGCGGGACTGCCCGAAATGTGATCCCAGATGCTTGCACCATGTACTTGGATATACGGAGTACACCTGCCTACACCCACTCGGAAATCGTTGATACCATCCGAAAGGTTGTTGAATCTGAGGTTTCTATCCATAGTGACAGGGTGGTCCCTGTATCCACTGAAGTAGATGAGCACATCGTCAAGGCATGCTTAATGGCTAGCTCCGAAACTCAGCTCAAAGGCTCCCCTACCGCGAGCGATTGGATCTATCTGCAAGGAATTCCTGCTGTAAAGATTGGACCTGGCTCAAGCGAATTATCCCACACGCCCAATGAGCATATAGATCAATCCGAGGTGATTGATGCCGTCAAACTCTATAAGGAAGTGGTCAAGGAGTACTTTCAGACATCAACGCTGGGTTGATCAGTGATCAACTGTTCATGTTGATGCGTGAAGACATGTAATCTTCACGAGGATTTTGGTTCATATAGGAACACCTGATCGCAGATTATGATTTCCGTCGAATGGTACTCGCGAATGTGACGAATGCCTTGCGATCACTGAGTTTTGCACTATTAAAATCTATAATTGCATTTTCGGCTTTCCTAATATCCTTCAGCACTAAAGATCTGTAGAAAGTTTCGTCTGGATTGTAGTCGGCAGTAAATCTCATTAATTGTAGACTACTGAACTCTCTACAAAATTTGCGGATTGCGGGGGGAAAATCTTGCTGAATATCTTTTCGAGTACAACATGATAAGATTTGATGATGAGACAGAGAGCGATAGGCCTGTATCCATGCTATATCATTCCTATCGCTCGGTGAGGTACCTGCAAGAATATCTGCATATGTTTTGCATGCAGAATGAAACATGCCATAGTAAGCCGTACTAATGGCACGGCGTAATTCGGCTTGTCTGGGTTTAGTACCCTCCCCTGTTGCAAGTTTGATGGCAATTTCAATTAAATGTTCTGAATTCATTACTGGTGATCGTTGTTATGGTGTATTAGATATTAATGAGATATTCATCACATCAATAGCAATTATGTGGGTTGTTTGCTAATCTTTTGATCCAGATATGGGGAGGACACATATCACTCACCTTGAACGGCTATACTTATGATGTGTGATTTAGACAAGCAAATTTAGGCCAGTAGTTCGTTGGGAGTATTCTCCATATAATCGTCGTATTCAATAAAGGATGTTAAAGGGTAGCGTTCTTCATTAATTTCTGAAAGTTTAGATTGCAAGAGATCGAAAAACTCAAGTCGTCTCTTATTATCAAGGTCTCCCACAGAACTAAATACGTACGCAATATCTAGATAATCATTCTCCTCAAACACATATGGTTCTGGATTCTTATGAGCTCAACCTTAGCATTCTGATAAAGGTCTTCAAAAGCATTTTTGAAGAGTAGTTCAAGCTCAGTCAGTGGTTGAGTAACCCTCTTGAATTGATGGCGCTTTTTTGTCCAATTGTCCATTACTATGGTTGAGTATGTGAATGGCTAACAGAGCATTTTATGCCACATGGAAAAATATGTTCCATGAACAGATTAATGACTTGAGATTTGAGTAAACTCTAATTTTGATGCCTTAGATGCATTCCTAAATGTATATTTAGTTATGCATGCACATTGTTTGCATGATTTTCTCTCATTTAACCAATGGACCTAAAATGAAAGTACATCAGTGATATGGTCATCAGACAGAGCAACGATTATTCTAAATTTGATGGACAGATTAAACTGAAATAAAGTCAAGCTAGAAGCTCTTTGGGAGTGTTCTCCATATAATCTTCGTACTCTATATATGAAATCAAAGGAAAGCGCTCTTCATTAATTTCTATAAGTTTAGATTCAACGAGCCAAAAAAAATTCATTTCCTGATCGTAATCAAAATCTTCCTTAAAGCTATATACGAAAGCAATGCTAAGGTGATTATTCTCCTCAAACCCAAGTGGTTCTCGGATCCTAATCAGCTCAACCTTAGCAGTCGGGAAATGGTCATCAAAAGCATTCTTCAAGAGTAGCTCAAGTTCAGTCAGTGGTTGAGTAACTCTCTTGAATTGATGGCGCTTTTTTGTCCAATCGTCCATTATTATAGTGAGTGAATGAGTCGTTAACTGCACATCCTATGCCGCATGGAAAAATATGTTCCATGAATAGATTACTGATTTGAGAAGTTTCGTAAATTGGGGCTTCCGTTTTTTAAGTGGGTGAAGCACGAAAAAGAGGGTAAACGATCCGTG
>JAPOUL010000026.1 GCA_026708685.1 Bacteroidota bacterium | reverse complement strand
TCGGAACGCTCGCCGCGCTTGTCGCGGGACCGCTGGCGCTCGCCGCCTGCGGCGGTGGAGGGGACGGCACACTTCCGCCAGCTTCCCTTTCAAACGCCGGTACCGTCGGCGCGGAGTCCCCGGCCGCGGACGCCTCCCCTGACGGCGACGCCGCCCCCGAACCCTCCGGGAGCGACAGCGGCCAGCCGACGCCCCCGGCCCGGCCGGCGGGCGCGGCGGCCTCGCGGACGGAAACCGCCACTCATTTCGGCGAATCGCTCAGCGGCGACAACGACCTCACCCCGAACGACCGGTTCCCGGGCTCAAACAGATACGCCAACCCCAGGGCCGACCTGCCGCGTAGCGGACGGGGCGGCGTTTTCCTGATCATGCCCGAACGGGGCGGGGCGGGCACCCCCCGGATCAGGTACGACGGATTCGTCGCATTGAGGTACGAAGATCAGGAACTGTCCGACCGTCTCGCGCCCGGCTGGAGATACGACAGCGCGGCGGCCTGGAACCTGGAGCGCCTCGAACGGCTGGTCTGGATGACGGCCAACCGGGCGTACCTCCAGTGGACCCGGCACCTTGACTACGACCCCGGACCTCTGACGGTGTACGTCGGCGACGGGCCGGCCGGATGCGGGGGCGAAAGCATCGCCTGCCACAACCCGGCGTATGACGCCGTGACGCTCACGACGGACTGGCTGGAGGAAATCTACGACGATATAGCGAGCGGGAACGGAGAGGACGCGGCGCGGGAACTGTTCGCGGTCCTGACCCACGAGGCCGGCCACCAGTTCGGCTACGAGAACCGTCACGGCACCACGGACGGATGCGGCGGCGAACACTGCCACGCGCCCTACGGCTCCGGCAGCATCATGAGCTACGACCACGTTCAGGGGCGCAGCCTGAGCTACGCCGTGACGGAACTCGACGTCCACCACATTCAGGACGCGACCTGGAACGGCGGAACCCGCGACACCTACGACGTCTACGGGTTCGCCGATCCGAACTCGATCGGTTACTGGGGCGTGTACATCGACCATGATTTCGAGGTCTCGGGACGGACGGACCCCGGCAGTTTCCAGGGGAACCTTGAGGTCACGGACAGGATTCACGGACAGGGCTACGTCACCGGGCGGCCCTCGGAGGGCGTCTCGCCGCCGGCCGGGGCGACCTGGAGCGGGCGGGACAACTTCCTCGGGGTCGATCTCGGAAAGGAGCGCCTGGGCGCGCTGCTCCGGGCCGACGCCAGCCTGCGCTACGCCTTCGGCCAGCGCCCGAACATGAGCCTGCGGCTCGGCGGTTTCGAGGCGCACTACCTGAAGGCCGGCGAGGGGGCGGCCAAATGGCATGACGACGGGCCGGGACATTCCATCACGTACGGCATGCCGTGCTCCGCCGACGGGTGCGCGGGCGACCACGCCGGGGCGAGGTGGTACGCCAGCGACGGGGGCGACCCCACCGGCTGGGTCGGGGGGACCGTCAACGACAGCGTCAACGAATACGCCGGCTCCTTCGTGGCGGAGAGGGACCCCGACGTCCTCGTTCTCCGGGACGGCGGACGGCCCTGATGCCCGGCCCGCTCGCGGCCGTCGCGCTCTCCGTGGCGCTGGCCCCGGCGCACGGCCCGCCGGACTGCGCGGACTGGAACACGTGGGGGTTTTTCGGCCGCGCCACCGCCGCCGACGTGGAGCGCTGCCTTGGCGCGGGAGCGGACGTCGGGGCGCGGGAGGGCAAGGGCCGGACGCCCCTGCACAGGGCGGCGTCGCGGGGAAGGGTCGAGACCGTCAACGCGCTCATCAGCGCCGGGGCCGACGTCGGGGCGCGGGAGCGGACGGGCGCGGCCCCGCTGCACTACGCGGGCGGCGCCGGGGCCGCCCTCGCGCTCATAGGGGCCGGGGCGGACGTCAACGCGCGGGCGGAGGGGGGATACACGCCGCTGCACGCCGCCATCAACCCGGGGACCGTCCGGGCGCTGGTGGAGGCCGGGGCCGACGTCAACGCGCTGGCCGGGAACGGGTACGCGCCGCTGCACACGGTGGCGCGGAGGGCCGACGCGGGAACCGTCATCGCCCTGCTTGACGCCGGAGCCGACGGCGCGCTCCGCGCCGGGGACGGACGGACGCCCCTCGACCTCGCCGGGGAAAACGACAGGCTAAAAGGCACGGACGCCCTGCGGCGTCTGGCAAAGGCGGCGGAAAGCCCGCGCTGAATATTCAAAGGGGATCGGAAAGATGGAAAAACCGAAAGTGACGATCGTTGCGATCGCGGCCGCGCTGGTCCTGGCCGCCTGCGAGGACGGCGGCCCCGGAGGGGTGATCACCCACGGCTGGCTGCCGCCGCTTGAGACGGCGCGGGCGCAGAACGAAAGGGCGCTGGCCATACTGCCGGAGGTCGACTCCGA
>JAPOUL010000060.1 GCA_026708685.1 Bacteroidota bacterium | reverse complement strand
CCCCACAAACGAACGAGCGGTTCCCCTAATCAAGGGCATTCCATAACCAAGTTCCATCTCGGTGCGATACATCCCCGGTACCGATGGTGTCGATTCCATCAAGGTCCATGGTTGATGAAGCGATGTGACATGGTTGTTTCCATACGATGGACGTACGCGTATCATCCATCCATCATGGGATCTGCCCACCTGAATGGATCCCGAGAGTCCCCACTCTGTAAATCCATCGGCACTGTGAATGACCAACCCCTGGGATCGTATCTCGCCGCGCAATTTCCAGCCGGGGTGGTGGACCCGCAGACCGCCGCCAAGTTCCAAGCCAATCCCCGTTTCGGCATCTCCTCCGTCCTGACGCATGTTAGCTTCCACGTAGGGAGTCCATCCTCTGCTGAGCTGAAAGGTGCTCTCAACGCCCAATCGAACCCTGACCACCTCTCCGCGGTCTCCATGGCTTTTCATTTCAACATCGGTGAGAAGAACATCTCCAAAGTAGCTCAGCCGCGATGTGCGAACCGATGCAAGATGCCCCTTCAACCCCACGGCTCCAAACCTTGAAGTCAGATCTTCCTGGAGATTGGACACCTCTGCATCTCCCCACCCATACCCCGCACTCATCCACACCTTCCAGTCGGAAGCTGCATATGACATGTATGGATAGATTCCTGTTAGATCGGCATCGATCGTGCCATCGTCTTTACGATCTTGGATGGTTCCCGAGCCCTGACTGTGGGCAACCATCACACCGGCCAGCCATCCAGTGCTCCAGCGATAGTCCGTCCCTATCATGGCTGTAGAGACATCGCCCCGCAAGGTGACATCACGATCAGTGCCTCCATGGAACCTTCTGAATGCCCCTCGACCCCAGACTCCAATGTGTCCAGACGATGCGGTCGTGGATACTCGACACCCCGAAAGCAATTCTCCCAGAGATGGTGTCCATGAGGAGGCAGGATCCCATAGCCGGGTTGATTCAACATGCTGAGCGGCAGAACAGGTGGATCCCGTTGGCTGCAATCGTTCCTGTAACGCCTCGGTCAGCTGAACAGATACAGTCCGAGCAAAGCGAGCCGTGTAGGCAGAGATCGCAATATCCGATTCGGTGGGTTGTTTTGAAAGGGTTGCCGTCGCGATGGCTTTGTCCATCTTGGCTGATGTGGTGGATTCCAACTCAACGAAAAAGGTCTCCTCCTGCCCATGGAACTCCTTTCGCAAAAGCGGAACCTCAATGGTGGCGTGCACGGATCCTGCTGGAAAGGTGACCTGTCCTGACTGCTGTGCGTAATCTTCACCTCCAATGGCCGATCCATCTGCGGTACGATAGTGAAGGAACACGGGACCTGGACTCGGATGAGACAGGTACAGATCAAACATGACCGCATGGGCATCCTGGCTGGCCGTAGCATCTTCAATCATGATGGTGGGTACGCCTCCATCATTATCAAGGATCTTTGCGGTGGCCGATGGACGAGCGATCGTTGCATTGGATGCATTGGAGAGGGTCACGATAAAGGTTTCAGCGTCCTCGGGTTGATCGTCATCAAGAATGGCAAGTTGAACCACACCTCGCGTTCCACCCGGATCGAAAATGACGATCCCCCGGGATGCAGTATAGTCCACGCCTTCATCGGCGGTCTGTTCTTTGGACGAGTATTGAACGGTGACCACCTTCTCAGAGGTATGACTGAGTTCCAGCGGTAGGCTGATCACCCCATCTTGTTCGTTGGCTTCGCTATTGAAAATGGTGATCTTGGGCAAGCCCTCATCTTGAATCGTCACCAGAACCTCCGCTTGTTGTCCATCATAGCTGCCACCTGATGCTACCAGTGTCAGTGTCATCACCTCATCGGTGAGATCAGCATCGTTCATGGAGTGGAGCGTCACCACTTGTGGAATCTGCCAAACCGTGCTGTTAAAGAGTAATGATGAAGGCGAAACGGTTGCATTCGTGGATTCATGTCCAGAAATTCCCACCAAAACCTCACCCGATGGTTGTGACATTAGTGAGACGCGAAATCGTTCCGATGCTCCCTCAGTGATTATGATCGAACTCGGATCCGCAATAATCCCTTTTGGATCTTTTTCTACAATGGTGACGGTTACGGATTCGCTGAGACTGTAACCACCTCCAGATGCACTCAAGATGAGCGATACTGGATCCTCTTCATCGGCATCGGGATCCTCTTGGGCGAACAGTTCAACCATCTGATCCTGATCCCAGTCCGATGTAGAAAAGGTCAAAACATTGGACGAGCGTAGCGTCAAGTCCGTCCCAAGATGCCCCGTAATCGTCACCGTGACCGTGCCACTGGGAATCTGTGCAAGACGCACCCCAAACGATTCAGTGTCTCCTTCTTGAATGACAACCGACGATGGGACCACGAGCCCAGCATCATCGTC
>JAPOUL010000016.1 GCA_026708685.1 Bacteroidota bacterium | reverse complement strand
CTGGCGAAGGGACTTGAACCCCCGACCTGCTGATTACAAATCAGCTGCTCTACCAGCTGAGCTACGCCAGCATCGCGAGTCCTATTTACACAAAAGCCTACCATTATACGCAAAAAATCTAAAATGGTCACGTTTTTTTACGAAATCGTTGAATGGCCTTGACCACCTGCCAACCAATGAACAAGATAATGATCACTGATACCAGCTGACCATAGCGGGATAGATAGTCAACAACCAGCTCCCACTGATGCCCCACAACATACCCAAGGATGGCAATCAGTGTGACCCATAATCCAGAACTGAGTAGTGCCAAAAGGCCGACTGGGACAACATTCAAACGATTCATTCCAACCATAAATGAAATGACCGTGCGGGCGCCCGTCAAAAAGCGGTTCGCCGCGATGATAAGATAGCCTCTGGAGTGAATCCATTTTTCAATACGCTCAACCGATTCTGCTGGTACCCATCGCATGGAACGCAGCTGGAGCATCTTCGGGCCTCCATAGTATCCGATACAGTACATACACATAAACCCAACCGTACCGCCAATGGTACTCAACAGGATCACCAGAAAGAGATTCAGCGGACCGACGGCTGCTAGATACCCTGCAAAAATAATCAGAACATCCCCTGGAATTGGGGGGACAACATTCTCCAGCCAGGAAATCAAAACCACCACCAAATACCCCCAAATGACAGGGACTTCAGATGTCCGTTGTAACAGGTCTGTCAAAAAATCTTCCATTTCTACGATATTCTTACAGTTTACTCAGCAAGCATATGGCCATGGCAGAGGCACCCTCCTGCCTCCCAATCATGCCTATCTTCTCGGAGGTCGTTGCCTTGACCGAAATTTGCCCTATTGGACTTCCCACATCATCGGCAATGACTTGTCTCATTTGATCAATGTATGAACGAATTTTTGGGCGTTCAAGGATCACCGTTGCATCAATATTAGCCACTTGATACCCTTCATGTTGAATAATTGAATGGACCTCCCGCAAGAGTTTTCGGCTGTCAACCCCTTTCCATTGAGCATCTGAATCTGGAAAATGAGAACCTATATCCCCCAGTCCAAGCGCACCCAGTAAAGCATCACAAATCGCATGGAGCAGAACATCTGCATCCGAATGACCTACTAAACCCAACGGATATGGAATGGTCACTCCCCCCAGAATTAGAGGTCGCCCCTTGACGAACTGGTGTACATCATAGCCAATTCCTACGCGAAAACTCATGGATGGATCTCTCTGGCATTCCACATCTGATTGGCCCATTCCCAGTCAGATTTTGTGGTAATTTTGATATTTCTCGGATCACCTTCAACGATGCATACATCGTGACCGACATGCTGCATTAGTTCAACATCGTCAGTGGCGGCCGACAGATCACCTTGATGCAGTGCTTCTGCAAGAAGTTCATATCTGAACCCCTGCGGAGTTTGCATGGAATACAGACCGTCTCTGGAAATCGTATTGGTGAAACGACCATTTTCTCCATAACGGACTGTATCCGAGACGGCCACTGCGGCAGCCGCCGCTCCGTAGGTGAATGTAGATTCAATCACGCGTGTAATAACCTGTTGCGTAATAAATGGACGTGCAGCGTCATGGATCAAAACAGCAGATGTGGAAGCACCTAGGTGGGAAAACCCTTTCATGACAGACTCCTGACGAGTGGCCCCACCCATGACGACCTCATAGGGCTTCGTTAATGGCTGGAGGATTTCGGTGTAGACTTCCATAGAACTTTCAGCCGCGGCAATCACTAGATTAGTCACCTGTGGATGATGATCAAATACCTGAGCGGTATGGAAAAGGAGTGGTGCATTCCCAAGGGTCCGCAGTTGTTTGGGTTGACCGCCCAATCTAGAACCTGAGCCGGCCGCTGGAATGACCACAGCTACCATCTATAGGATTAACATGGCATCGCCGAAAGAATAGAGGCGATACTTTTGATCAATGGCTACCGCATACGCTTCTTTGAGAAGTTCATATCCAGTAAAGGCGGAGGTGAGCATCATCAGAGTACTGGCTGGCATATGAAAATTGGTAATCAGCCGCTCTGTGACAGCAAATTGATACGGGGGGTAGATAAACTTGTCGGTCCATCCCGTTTTGGGTTTCAGGTGACGTGAAACGGTGAGTGTCGATTCAACGGCCCGAACGACGGTGGTGCCACAAATGGTTACATGGTTGTCTTGGGAATCAAGAGCACGATTGACTGAATCAGCAGTATGCTGAGAGACCGAAAAATACTCAGAGTTCATACGATGCTTGGTAAGATCCTCAACGGAGATATTGGAGAATGTTCCGAGTCCCACATGGAGCGTTACGGGTACAATCTGAACGCCATGTTCGGTCAGCTGATTGACTAGGTTGGGCGTAAAATGAAGCCCTGCCGTTGGTGCAGCGACTGCCCCCCGATGCTCTGCAAACATCGTCTGATATCGATCAATATCCTCGGTCTCTGCTTTACGCTTAATGTAAGGTGGTAAGGGTGTCAGTCCCTCTTCATCAATCATACGATAGAGCATTTCATCATCTCCATCACAGTCAAGTCGTATGGTGCGGCCTCTTGATGTCGTGTTATCGATCACTTCGGCGACGAGTCCATTTTTGAAGAACAGTTTGTTGCCGATCCGAATTTTTCGGGCAGGTTCAACGATCACATCCCAAAGTCGGCTTTGGGAGTTGAGTTCACGCAGGAGGAAGACTTCAATTTTGGCATCGGTCTTCTCTTTGCGCCCCCGAAGGCGTGCAGGAAAAACCTTGGTATTATTGACGACCAGAACATCTTCAGGAGAGAAATATTCCGTGATCTCGTAGAAATGACGGTGCTCAATGGTTTCTTTCTCCCTGTCTACCACCATGAGGCGAGAGGAATCTCGTGGATCAGCAGGATAGTTGGCAATGAGGTCTCTGGGCACTTCATAGTGGAAGTCGCTTAACTTGAAACGCTCGGTCCCCAGTGGAATCATTCGTATAGGTTTTGATCAAAGTTGACGAGTGGATATAGACCTGAGGATCCAGTTAGAGGCATCCACAGTTGGATATAACCCTTTCTTCTTAGGGGTTGTTCCAAGACCCAGTTCAGATGTATCATTGGATGATCTGGTAGATCTTGATTACAGTCTATGAAGTTCTCTATCTTGCATGTTCGCAATGAATCTCTACCCTCAGGTTGACCATTGAGCATTTTGGGGGAGCATCATGTGGTCCATTGATCATGCATTGGGAAACTTCACATCTGAATAGACTGTGGATGGTTGATTGCCAAACCATCAAAAATGATCAAGCCAATCATCTGGATAGTAGCAATACCTCTCTTCAATGGATCGTTTAGGATGATTGATGGTATACACACCGGTCTTACTTTGATTGATCTCCTGTTTGCCGACAGCTCATGCAACTCTTCGCCTGCTTTTCTTGATGAATTTCCTGAAGCCTCGGATTTTTGATGGAAATTTGTTTTCTGAGGACTTTCTAACCGAAGGAATTCAAATGACTTCGGCGTGGAGTTCTCTGAATCCGATCGCACTGGACATCACTGTCAATGAACTGCTTCACCTCTACGATTCATTTCCTGTTGATCAAGTTCCCAATGAATCCCATACGGAGCAGGATCTCATATGGCCAGTGTTACACCAACTTGGATGGAAGTCCTATCTGCCTCAGCAGAATCTGTCATCTCATGGGCGGATGGATGTCCCTGATGGTCTCCTCTTTCTTGACGATTCTGCCAAACAAACCGCTATTCAGCAGGATCAGCAATTTCAGGGATACTCTTTTGGAACGGCTATTCTGGAGGTCAAAAGATGGTTACGGCCTCTGTCCCGGTCCAGTGAAAAGCCTGGGGAGATGTCCGTGCCTGCCTCTCAGATGCTTCGTTACATCAGACGCGTTGATGATCTAACAGAGGGACGATTGAGATGGGGTATTCTGACGAACGGTCACAACTGGAGGCTTTATTATGCTGGTTCAAAATCTCCAGGTGAGGATTATGTTGATCTCAATGTATTTGCAATTCTGAAAGGAAATTCTGGCAATGGTGGAGCCGAGCAACTCTATGAGAGTGTACGTTTTCATTGGCTCAAGGTGTTCCTGCTCCTGTTTGGTTGTGAGCAATTTCGCCCCCGCCCCCTTGAGGGACAAACCTTTCATCTGGAGGCCATTGCTGAGGCAAAATTCTATCAGCAGCGGGTAACGCAATCGTTATCTCAAATCGTATTTGATGAGATCTTTCCCAGTCTGATCAAAGAGATTGGCAGCTTGGCTCCCACTGCTGAAACCAGTCAGATCCGACAATCAACCCTGATCTTTCTCTATCGACTTCTGTTTCTACTCTACAGTGAAGACCGAGGACTCCTGCCCGTGCATGATCGCAGATACGATGATTACTCCTTTCGGAAGCTGATCCGCAATGATGTTGGACGAAGAAAAGACGAGTTTGATGTCTTCTCCAATCAAACAGGCATCTATTGGTGCTGTTTTCAAGCCATCTGCCGGATCATCGCCGACGGAGATTCTTCCATAGGACTGCCCCCGTACAATGGTGGATTGTTTGATTTATCTCAAACCCTGCTTCTCAATGAAATTACCCTCCACGATGCAATGATGGCACAAGTGGTGGATGCTCTTTCATTTGAGAAAACCTCCTCTGGTCGCCGCTATATCAATTATCGGAATTTAGGGGTCCAACATCTTGGTGCCATTTATGAGCAACTTCTTGATCAGGAAGTCGTCCGGCGTGATGGTAGAGTTCACATTCAACTCAACTCGTCTGCACGAAAAAATCAGGGAAGCTACTATACTCCAGATGACCTTGTAAGCCTGATTGTTTCCCAAACAATCACACCACTCATTCACCGTGCTAAGGAAGCATTCAAAGAGAAGGTGAATGAGCTTGATGTAAGTCATCAAGAATTTACCGATGATATCCGTGTTGAACTCTCCAAAGTGGACCCAGCCCTGGCCATTCTTGACCTCAAAATGTGTGATCCATCCATGGGATCGGGGCATTTTTTGGTGAACCTGGTTGATCAGTTGGCTGAACACGTAGTAAATGCGATTGCGTACTCGGAAGTACTTGTAGACGGGTATTGTTCTCCCGTCGCTGCTCAGGTGAAAGAGATGGAGCATCGTATTCGTGACAATGCCCAAAAGAATTCCTGGGTGATTGAGGATGCACTCCTAGATCAGCAGAGACTTATTCGTCGACTGGTGCTCAAGCGATGCATTTATGGCGTAGACAAGAATCCAATGGCGGTTGAGCTGGCCAAGGTGTCGCTTTGGCTTCATACGCTCACTACGGGGGCTCCGTTGAGTTTTCTTGATCACCATCTGATCTGTGGAGATAGCCTGTTTGGAGCTGAGACACCCAGAGTACTCTCTCATGTTGAAAAACATGGTTTTTTGATGCGTGAACCAGTGCTGGAGGCCATTTCCACCATGGAACAGATGAGAGTACTGAATCGGATAGAGGATGTAGATGTTTCCGATATCTCTCGTTCTCAGAATATGTTCTCACAGATTCATACCGCCAGTCAGCCACTGCATGCATTTGTAGCCATGTACCATGCTTTTGAGTGGTTCAATCTTTCGGATGCAGGTGTGCGTCAGGTCTTTTCCTTATGGCTTGACGGTGGATTTGGCGATCCAGTTCAGATTGCACTGGGCTACCCACTGCCCCAACCATCCGATGTGATTGATCCAGAGACCGTGGATCTGATGCGGGATGTGAGAGACCTTGCACAGCGGGAAAATTTCCTGATCTGGGAGATCGCTTTCCCAGATGTATGGATTGACTGGAACTCCAATGGTGATGACTCAGGCTTTGATGCCATCGTTGGGAATCCACCGTGGGAACGGATGGAGTTAAAGCCCATTGAGTGGTTCATGACTCGGAAACCCGAGATTGCCTATACTTTGACCTCAGCGGAACGTCATCAGATGATAACCGCACTTCAAAAATCCGATGACCCACTGGCTGAGGAATTTATTCTTGCCAAACAGCGCATTGAAAGGATCAATGCGGTCGTGCCGCGATTGGATGTTTACAAAGACATTGGGCGCGGCAAAAACCTGTATGCCATGTTCCTGGCTCGTTCATTATCGCTGATCAAGCCGAGTGGACGCATAGGACTTTTGATTCCTTCAGGAATCGCTGGCGACAAGCAATTCGCGAAATTCTTTCGGAGCATTGCTCATGTGGGTAAACTGCGAGCACTCTATGATTTTGAAAACCGTAGATCCCGATCATCGAAAGAAAATCTGAAATCCCATCCATCGGAGCAGGCCTCCCTCTTCTTTCCAGATGTAGACAGACGATTCAAATTCTGTGTCTTTCTTGCCAGTGCTCAGCAGTCCTCCCATCCTACTCGTTTTGGTTTTTTTCTTGATGATCCTGCACAGGTCAATCATCCAGAAAAATGTTTTGAACTTTCCCATTCTGATTTTCATAAAGTCAATCCAAATACTGGAACTGCACCGATCTTTCGTACTCAACGGGATGCTCAGCTCACCTTCTCTATCTATGATCGAATGCCAGTTCTAATCCATGAGAAATCAGACGGGGAGCATAGAGCATGGCCTGTTCAATATTATGCCATGTACAATACGGGGAGTGATTCAGACTTGTTTAGAACAAGGAATCAGTTACTTCAGGATGAAAAGGCATTTCCCGTTGGAAACAATCGATTCGGAAGTAAGCGTGGTGAGTGGTCTCCTCTCTATGAAGGCAAGATGGTTCAGGCATTTGATCATCGGGCATCCGATAGCATAATCAATCCAGAAAATCTGTTTCGGCCTGGACAAAAACAGGACCTGAGCGATGCAGAAAAGCAAGATCCTAACCGGTTACCTGAACCTAGATTTTGGATCCTTGACAATGATGACGCATGGCCTGAGCAAACTCCTTGGATGATCGGATTCAAAGATGTGACATCGGTCACCAACATGCGCACGATGATTGCAGCTCTGATCCCCAGAAGTGGAGTCGGTCATACCCTACCTCTGTTGCGTACTACGGCAGATCAACCAGTCTCACCTTCGCAACTTCTGTGTATGCTAGCCAATCTGAACTCGATCGTTTTTGATTATGTAGCCCGTCAGAAAGTTCAGACAACCCATTTTTGTGGTTCGTCTTAAAGCAGATGCCCGTCGTTTCTCTGGAAACATTTCATTCTTTTTCTTTTGGTCAAGAATCCGCTGAAAAAGTGATCTCGGAAGCTGCACTCACACTAACCTATACCTCTACGGATATGTCATCACTTGCTGATGGGATGGGGTATATCAGTGAATCTGGTGAGGTGCAGCCTCCTTTTGTATGGGATCCACAACAGCGACTCAATCTGAGAGCGAAGTTGGATGCCGCATTCTTTCATCTCTACGGTGTAACCAATACCGATGATATCCAGTATATCTATGAGACATTTACGACTTTTCAGAAGAAGGAGGAAGCGAAATATGGACAGTATTCTTCCTTGCAGATGTGTCTACATTGGTTCAATGCATTGGAATCTGGCGAACCCAATGCAAACATTGTGATGTGACCCTATTCCCTCTGATGACTCCCATACTCTATTGACTATCCACAAGATTCATGGAAGAACCCCTCAATCTTTATGTCTTGTAAAGTAAAAATTTGCGGAATCACTTCGCTCGCTGATGCACGATTCTGTGCTGGCAAAGGGGTGGATTATCTGGGATTCATTCAACACCCCAGTAGCCCTCGCTTTATTGATGCACATCATGCCAAGGAAATCATTGAATGGATTCACGGGCCAGAATCGGTTGGCGTATTTGTCAATGTTGATGCCGAAACCGTCAATCGTAACAGCGAAACCGCTGGATTTGATGTCGTGCAACTTCATGGAGATGAGTCTCCAGCCTACTGTCATCGTATAACCCTCCCTGTCTTCAAGGCATTCAGTGTTCAGCCCAAAGATACTGCACGATCTCTATCGCGAATTCTTGGTGCCTATGAACATTGTGTAGATGCATTTCTTCTGGATACTTGGCATCCAGAATTATCGGGCGGAACTGGAACATCATTTGACTGGAGTGTAGCTCAATCGTTATCCAAAGACTTTCGGATCATTTTGGCTGGCGGATTAACTCCCATGAATGTCCAGGAGGCATTCCAGATGGTATCCCCCTGGGGACTGGATGTATCCAGTGGAGTTGAAGACTCGCCTGGCATTAAAAATTTTGATTTGATCAATCATTTCTTTGAATCCATTGAAAACCATGACCATGGGGTATGATGCACCCGATCAGAATGGACGCTTCGGACCGTATGGAGGTGCTTTCGTTCCCGAGATCCTGATCCCCGAGCTCCATGCTGTTCAGGAAGCCTTTGAACGCTCCTGGGCTGATCCTGCCTTTCAACATCAATATCTATCACTTCTTCATACGTATGTCGGCCGCCCTACCGCACTGACCTTTGCAGAGCGACTCAGCCATGAATTAGGAAGGGGACAGATCTATCTGAAGCGTGAAGACCTATGCCACACCGGTGCACACAAAATCAATAACACGATTGGGCAGATCTTGCTTGCCCTTCAAATGGGTAAAACCCGTATTATTGCAGAAACGGGTGCTGGACAGCATGGCGTAGCTACCGCCACAGTGGCGGCACGATTTGGACTTCAATGTATCGTCTATATGGGTGCCGAAGACATGGATCGGCAGGCATTGAACGTAGAGCGTATGAAGCTCTTGGGAGCAGAGGTCAGACCGGCTACCAGTGGAAGCCAAACACTCAAGGATGCGACCAATGAAGCCATCCGTGATTGGGTCTCTAACCCTACAGATACGTTTTATATCATCGGTTCGGTCGTTGGGCCCCATCCCTATCCAATGATGGTGCGCACCTTTCACAAAATCATCGGTGAAGAAGTCCAGACACAGCTCCAGGAAAAAGTCCAACGGTCGACTCCTGATGCGGTCGTCGCTTGTGTAGGTGGTGGATCCAATGCAATTGGGATCTTCTACCCATTTATCAATGCACCTGATGTACAAATGTTTGGCGTAGAGGCTGCCGGTGAAGGGCTACATGGAAAACATGCAGCGACCCTCACGCTGGGAGAAGTAGGCGTTTTACATGGAGCTATGAGCTATCTTCTACAGGATCAGGAGGGACAAATTTCACTTGCCCATTCAGTCTCTGCTGGCTTGGATTATCCAGGGGTGGGACCCGAACATTCCTATCTGAAAGATCTTGGACGTGTCCACTATCTCTCCGAAACCGATGATGCTGCCCTAAAAGGGGTTTCCCTATTATCTCGTACCGAAGGAATAATCCCAGCACTTGAAACGGCACATGCCATCGCCGCACTGGAAACGATTGTCCATCAAATGGAGAATGATGCCGTCATTGTCGTCAACTGCTCTGGTCGTGGAGATAAAGACATGCAAACCATCATGGATCACCTATGAGTTCACGATTGTCTATCAAACTCCATTCGCTACAGCAAAGAGGGCAAAAAGCGATGGGAATCTTTCTGACCAGTGGATTTCCAAGTCCTGATGATACACTTCATTTGCTTCATGCGATTGATCAAGGAGGTGCCGACTTTATTGAATTGGGTATGCCCCACAGCGATCCATTGGCCGAAGGGTTACCCATCCAACATTCAAGTACTACGGCTCTTCAGGCAGGGGCTACGATGAAAAGTACTTTGGATGCCGTCAGAGCGTTTCGAAAAACCAGTGAGACTCCCCTCCTTCTAATGGGATATATTAACCCCATCCTAAAATTTGGCATTCGCACATTCTGTACTGAGGCAGCTCTCGCTGGAGCAGATGGATTCATCATTCCTGATCTTCCACCCCAGGAAGCATCCATGCTCCGTGACCATGCCCAGCAGGATCGTCTTCATTTGGTGTTTCTCGTTGCACCGAATACATCCATTGAGCGCATGAAGCAGATTGATCAATTATCCGATGGATTTGTCTATTGCGTTTCCATTACTGGTCTTACGGGAACTGGATTGGATGGACAGCAGGATACGATCAATTCCTATTTAAAGGATGCACGCCACATCATTGATAAGAACCCCTTGATGGTTGGCTTTGGCATTCAATCTCACCAAGATGCCAAGCGGCTGTCCAAACATACCGATGGCTTTATCGTTGGCTCAGCTGTGATCAAGGAAATTAAACGCCTTTGGGGGTATTCAGACCTGACTCTGCAAAAGCGTTGCCAGAAGCTGACACTATTTATCCGCTCGCTCAAACCAACTCTTTAAGATACATCATGCTACGAATTTTATTCTTCGCCCTTGTTACAGTATCTGCTATCGGATGTGGTGATGGTGGTTTGCTGGGGGGGGACTTTCGTCCTGATGCTATTGGAGAGGAAGGCCAGATGACTGTGGTGATTGATTCAGCTCTCTGGAATGGGAATGTCGGTGAAGCCCTGCGAATCCATATAGGTGGTGGAATTGAAACCTTGCCCTCCGTTGAACCAGAATTTGATCTTACCGCGATTGGCCTGACTTCAAATGCCATCTTTGATATGGTGAAGGAGCGTAAAAATGTACTCTTCGTTGGCTTGATATCATCTGATTCCGTTTCTTCTTCGGCAAGTCTTGAACATCAATACCTGAACGCAATCTTTAGCGATGACTCCGTGCGTCAGATGATTAATGAGGGTTCACCTGCTCTTGTAGCAAGACCCAACCAGTGGCGCAGAAGCCAATTGGTTTATTATCTTGTCGGAGCTTCATCGGATGATTTGATTGCATCTCTTGAAGACTATTCTGATGAATTGAGATACCACTATAATACCATCTCCAGACAACGCCTGCATCGTGAAATGTTTGATCTTGGCCGCCAGCACGATCTGGAGGAAACGATCATGAACCGACATGGATTTGCCGTTCATGGACAGCATGACTATTTTATTGCTCTAGACACGACTCAATTCGTATGGCTCCGCCGTACACTGACGGAAACCTGGCGAAGTGTTTTTGTCTATTACGAAGATCAAGCCGATCCGTCCAAACTGAATCCTGAATGGATGGTGGCTACTCGGGATTCCCTGACACAAATGTATATTGGTGGCACAGCCGGTGGATGGATTGAGATTGACCGCCGGCGACCGATGACTGCTCAGGAAATTAATTTTAAGGAGCGCTATGCGATTGAATTTAGGGGATTATGGCATATGGTCGGTCGAGAAAATGGACGTAAATTCCCATTTGGGATGGGAGGCCCCTTTTTAACCTATGCATTTTATGATGAATCCAGCCAACGACTCTATCTCATTGATGGAATGGTGTTCGCCCCTAACTTCTCGAAGCGAGAATTTCTTCGCCAAATGGAAGTCATCGCCCATACATTCCGAACACTTGAAGAAACCCAACCTGAAGGCATTTAATGCTTGTTGGATCATCACGATCCTCATGCTTCATATTGGATGTGTATCCACAAAAGATGAGTCAGAACTCAGTGAGATGGACAGCGTCATGATTGATGTCTTTGTGGATGTCAATTTGATCAACGCAAGAACGGAATTAGGGTTTGGTACAGGTGACATCCCGTTTGATTCTATTCTGTCCTATCACGGTCTGTCTCCCGATGAGTATACCGATCGGATTGAATTCTACTCCAAACATCCTGATACCTATTTGGCTGTTTTGAATGAGGTCAACAATCAAATGGCACAGGAATCCAGATCTGTCTCTGGATTTTAGTGTATCTGCGGATTCATCTATGGTAACTCCAAGTGTGGCAGTGATCATTGTCTCCTACAATGGGCTCCCCATTATCCAGAAGTGTCTTCCGTCTGTTGTTCAAACCGATTGGGACAACCTCCGCATTATCTTTGTTGACAATCACTCCTCAGATCAATCCATTGAATGGGTCCAAGAACACTTTCCTAATGTTGAGATCATGGCTCATCCTGACAATTGGCTATTTAGTCGTGCAAACAATGAAGCCATTGAGTCCCTGAAAACGGACTATGTGATTTTGCTCAACAATGATGTAGAAGTCTCCCGAAACTGGCTTTCCCCCCTAGTTGAATATGCCGAGAAGTTTCCTCAGATTGGAGCTCTTCAGCCAAAAATTTTACACTTCAAGAAAAGAGATTCCTTTGAGTATGCGGGAGCCTGTGGTGGATTTCTTGATCAACTCGGATACCCGTTTGCACGGGGACGCATCTTTGAAACAACGGAGCGAGACACTGGGCAGTATGACGCTCCTTCCTGTATCGACTGGGCAAGCGGAGCTGCGATGCTCCTGCGCCGTAGTGCATTAGAGGAGGTGGGCTTACTTGATGAGTTGTTTGGCCTTCACATGGAAGAGATTGATTTATGCTGGCGATTACGACGGTTTGGGTATCAAATCGGGGTTGTTCCCCAGAGTACAGTCTACCATATGGGAGGTGCAACCCTCTCAAGAAAAAATAGCCAAAAACTCTATTACAATATTCGCAACAGCATTTTAATGCTCTACAAGAATCTACCACCTCTTCATTTTCGAAAAGTATTCTTGCAACGAATCATCCTTGATCATTGTGCTGCACTCATGTGGCTGATTCGTGGACAGTGGAAGCATGCCTTTGCGGTGATGCGTGGTTATCTTCATGCCCACAAGATGCGCTACCAATACTCTCCTCCATCCAATATAGAAGCTCTCCCCTCCTACAACGGTCGAGTTCTTTTTGACTATCTGATCTCTCGAAAGCAACGATTTTCTGATCTAGCGCAAAAAAAATTTAGCCATTCTGATGGATTTGGCTCAGTGCCATAACATTTGGGAGATACCCCGTTGATGGATCCATCTGTCAACACTTCTGTACATCTTATGTTACTGCCCAGAACTTGGTTGACCATTTTCCTTGGCCATTCATTGTTCTAACCAGAAACGCTTATCAAACATGAGAATAACGTTCAGTCTCAACGTTTCAACTGAGTGATTGCTTCTCGATTCTGCCCATGAACGGATGGTTCATTACACCAGAGCCATCGCAAAGTACGAACCATCTCAGCAGTTGGATTAGAGTCTATACCAAGCATCTCAGCAACAACATGATCTATTTTTTTACGCACAGGATCTGTATGTGCCTGACACGCAGGCCGAAGTTTCTCCTTGGAGAGTTCATCAAATACCATGGAGGCATGCTTCAGCTTGTGTACTGGAATAAGGTCAAGTTGGGGGCATGGAATATTGGACAGGGCTTTCATTTGCGTCGTGGAACGCCCGCTTTGGGTTCTTTGGCCCTGGGTCCAGTGAATAAGGAATCCCAAGGTCGAGTTAGCCCACAGTGCAAAACATTTACATAGATGTTCATCTTCATGCTGTAACGATGCCCATGCACGTCCACCCATACCCCGATAATGTGTGATAGCTGCCAACAGAGCTTGCGAAGTCCATCGCATATTGCGAGCATAGAACAAGGTACTTCTATGTTGACGCATGGCATCTCGTTGCTTTTTCGATCCAACACTTTTTGGTGCAGATCCCTTGTGGGTCAGATGAATCATCAGTTGAGTTTGCGTTGAACTGTCCGCTTTCCACAATGCCCGATCTGGACCAATCGCATCTACATGATCAAAGACAGGATTCAATTCAAAGGCTCCGCGAGGATCTCTCCCTGCAAGATGCCCGATCAGGTCATGGGTTGGTCCAATGGTAAATAATTCACCAATGGTGGTCATTGGTAGTCCAATCTCCATAGACTCTCCATTAAAGATCAGATGCCCATCTAAAAGTGCATTGGCAGCCAATGCAAGATCTGCATGGAGTACACCAAGTGCATTCCACGGGGCACCAGCATGACGGATATCAAAGGCATAGACCTGTCCAATCTCATCCTCCCCAACTTGAACGGGATAACTCTTCGTGGAGTCATCAAGGGAGTCTATACTCAATTGAATCGCTCTTGCCATTTCTGCTGCTTCCCCAACCCGTACAACAGGTGCACGAAGCGTCACACACTGAATCTGTTCGGTGCTATCCGAAGTACCATGCTTACGCTTCGTTGCTATCAAAAGCATCTCTTCCATCTGGGTATCTGCCGATAGTGCCTGTTTGCCCAAAGCTTGACCACTGGCGACAGCAAGAACCAGAATCTCTTCAAACTCTTCTCCTATCATACGACGCGTAACAGACCACGACTCTGCAAAAGCCGCCGAAAGCGGGAGCACAAATCCAATCCGACCCCCAGGTTTACACTTCAATCGTGCCAAATCTAAAAACGATGCCGCCAATCCCGCCTGTTTGTTCACCGGCTCATGCTTGACCAAATCTCTCCAACGCTTCTGACATGCCTTCCGCTCTTGATCCGACAAACCTGCTATGTCAAATACACTCTGCCCACCACGAGTCCGTGAATAGGGCGGATTCATCATGATCCAATCAATAGATCCATCTTGAACCGTGACAGAGTTTGCTTCTCCATTGCCATTCCCGGTAGATTGACCACTGCCAATATGAAAAAGATCTACAATCTGAGGAGTCGAAAAGTACTCCAACGAACCCGTCTGTGCTCTTGCTCCACCCACCTCTACCCAACCGATCTGTGTATCTCCGTATGGATCTCCATACCCCAGTGCAGCTAACGATGAAGCCGTCAAATGGGCAGCGATCGGACTTATATCGGTGCCTATCAGGCCTCCTTCCATGGCAGAGGTATGAAAACTGCGTAAACTCTCCGGCGTGCCTCCCGCCTGCTCATGGAACATGGCAAGCCGACGATACCCCGCACGAAGCAGCGTTCCCGTACCACATGCCAGATCACTCAAATGCCGTTGCGTGAAGAGCAAGGCATCACTCCACTGTTGTTCAGATAGATGCGATTGACGTAGCGTTAACCCCGCCAAGAGTTCTGCCGTAGCAGGCTGGGTATAAAATGCTGCCGCCTGTTTACGATCCTCACTTAACTTCGGAAACAACTCCGCACCTATACTGATATGCAACCCCAGTTGGGCCGTCTCTATATGGAGAACTGCCGTGATCAGCTTGGAGAGCATTCGTGAAGTCTCCAATGGATTAAATTGACTGGCCAAGTGAAGCACTTCGATCGCTGGCTCAAATACCGAATTCCAGTTCAACTCGTTAATGTCTCTCCATGTCTTCATCTGCTGTTGCAGATCGGGATACGACTCACTGGTAAAATCAAGAGGTGTCACACCCGCGGTATCCGACACGGCCAGACGCTGCTGTGTCAACAATGCGTTCAACCACAGAACCATCATGGTACGAAGACCCTTTAGTGGGGAGCGTTGGTGCAAATGTGCGGCAATCCGCTCCTGATTCTTGGTTGACAGCGTCATCTCCAACCCGCTGGCCGCCTCCTCTACCAACCGGGCTACCTGATCACCGATTGCTTCCACCTGCTCTAAAGGAAGTCCAATGGATGGTAACAAAGCGGCAAGATCAAAGACCGTGCCCTGAATAAATCCGCGAGAAGGCCAACGTCGATGACGTGTCTCCGAAATGGAGATCTGTCCCGATCGATCAAGAAGCTGATGAACCGCATACTGAATCGGATAACCACCTAAGAGCTCTTCGGCAATCGCAAATTCCTGCACCTGACGGAAGTAATCATCCATATGAAGTGCAATGGCCGCATGGATGCGAAAACGCCCCTGCCTTGTCTCGCAACCAAGACGGTTGATCGCATCCCGATCGGCATCTCGTGCGTCAAAGGAGCACTCAAGGATCACTGGTGGAAAAAGGCGGTCATGGATCAACAGATCGGGCTTCACAGGCGTAGGGGAGTGTAACAGCCCTGTCTGTTCCACATGGATACACTCAGGAGAGGCAGACCAATGGGCACGCACTTGGCGGAGTGCAGCTCCAAGAGCAACGTTAAAGGATTCCTCCGTGGTGCGACCAATTTTCATCAAGAAAATTATGAATTGTAGTTTGAGATAGTAACGAATTTCTTAGATTCATGTTCTACCATTATTTGTGATATTATAGAGGGATTTTTGACAAATTACCCCAAAATGTATATCGTGTAATTTAACCAAGTCTTATAAATGATGAGGCGATTTGTAAGGCCCATGGATTTAGAATTATGTATTGTTCCATAATGACTTAAAACTATAAGCTATTTGTAATAATATCCCTACAACCACAACTCATATCCATTAGAAATTCTTTGATAGCATGTTATCCTCTGATCACAAATTTTCAAGAGAGGAGTTGATTGCACCTCTAAGCTAAACTCTTTTTCAAAAGTGCTACTGCTTTACGATTCTGCCCATGAACGGATGGTTCATTACACCAGAGCCATCGCAAAGTACGAACCATCTCAGCAGTTGGATTAGAGTCTATACCAAGCATCTCAGCAACAACATGATCTATTTTTTTACGCACAGGATCTGTATGTGCCTGACACGCAGGCCGAAGTTTCTCCTTGGAGAGTTCATCAAATACCATGGAGGCATGCTTCAGCTTGTGTACTGGAATAAGGTCAAGTTGGGGGCATGGAATATTGGACAGGGCTTTCATTTGCGTCGTGGAACGCCCGCTTTGGGTTCTTTGGCCCTGGGTCCAGTGAATAAGGAATCCCAAGGTCGAGTTAGCCCACAGTGCAAAACATTTACATAGATGTTCATCTTCATGCTGTAACGATGCCCATGCACGTCCACCCATACCCCGATAATGTGTGATAGCTGCCAACAGAGCTTGCGAAGTCCATCGCATATTGCGAGCATAGAACAAGGTACTTCTATGTTGACGCATGGCATCTCGTTGCTTTTTCGATCCAACACTTTTTGGTGCAGATCCCTTGTGGGTCAGATGAATCATCAGTTGAGTTTGCGTTGAACTGTCCGCTTTCCACAATGCCCGATCTGGACCAATCGCATCTACATGATCAAAGACAGGATTCAATTCAAAGGCTCCGCGAGGATCTCTCCCTGCAAGATGCCCGATCAGGTCATGGGTTGGTCCAATGGTAAATAATTCACCAATGGTGGTCATTGGTAGTCCAATCTCCATAGACTCTCCATTAAAGATCAGATGCCCATCTAAAAGTGCATTGGCAGCCAATGCAAGATCTGCATGGAGTACACCAAGTGCATTCCACGGGGCACCAGCATGACGGATATCAAAGGCATAGACCTGTCCAATCTCATCCTCCCCAACTTGAACGGGATAACTCTTCGTGGAGTCATCAAGGGAGTCTATACTCAATTGAATCGCTCTTGCCATTTCTGCTGCTTCCCCAACCCGTACAACAGGTGCACGAAGCGTCACACACTGAATCTGTTCGGTGCTATCCGAAGTACCATGCTTACGCTTCGTTGCTATCAAAAGCATCTCTTCCATCTGGGTATCTGCCGATAGTGCCTGTTTGCCCAAAGCTTGACCACTGGCGACAGCAAGAACCAGAATCTCTTCAAACTCTTCTCCTATCATACGACGCGTAACAGACCACGACTCTGCAAAAGCCGCCGAAAGCGGGAGCACAAATCCAATCCGACCCCCAGGTTTACACTTCAATCGTGCCAAATCTAAAAACGATGCCGCCAATCCCGCCTGTTTGTTCACCGGCTCATGCTTGACCAAATCTCTCCAACGCTTCTGACATGCCTTCCGCTCTTGATCCGACAAACCTGCTATGTCAAATACACTCTGCCCACCACGAGTCCGTGAATAGGGCGGATTCATCATGATCCAATCAATAGATCCATCTTGAACCGTGACAGAGTTTGCTTCTCCATTGCCATTCCCGGTAGATTGACCACTGCCAATATGAAAAAGATCTACAATCTGAGGAGTCGAAAAGTACTCCAACGAACCCGTCTGTGCTCTTGCTCCACCCACCTCTACCCAACCGATCTGTGTATCTCCGTATGGATCTCCATACCCCAGTGCAGCTAACGATGAAGCCGTCAAATGGGCAGCGATCGGACTTATATCGGTGCCTATCAGGCCTCCTTCCATGGCAGAGGTATGAAAACTGCGTAAACTCTCCGGCGTGCCTCCCGCCTGCTCATGGAACATGGCAAGCCGACGATACCCCGCACGAAGCAGCGTTCCCGTACCACATGCCAGATCACTCAAATGCCGTTGCGTGAAGAGCAAGGCATCACTCCACTGTTGTTCAGATAGATGCGATTGACGTAGCGTTAACCCCGCCAAGAGTTCTGCCGTAGCAGGCTGGGTATAAAATGCTGCCGCCTGTTTACGATCCTCACTTAACTTCGGAAACAACTCCGCACCTATACTGATATGCAACCCCAGTTGGGCCGTCTCTATATGGAGAACTGCCGTGATCAGCTTGGAGAGCATTCGTGAAGTCTCCAATGGATTAAATTGACTGGCCAAGTGAAGCACTTCGATCGCTGGCTCAAATACCGAATTCCAGTTCAACTCGTTAATGTCTCTCCATGTCTTCATCTGCTGTTGCAGATCGGGATACGACTCACTGGTAAAATCAAGAGGTGTCACACCCGCGGTATCCGACACGGCCAGACGCTGCTGTGTCAACAATGCGTTCAACCACAGAACCATCATGGTACGAAGACCCTTTAGTGGGGAGCGTTGGTGCAAATGTGCGGCAATCCGCTCCTGATTCTTGGTTGACAGCGTCATCTCCAATCCGCTGGCCGCCTCCTCTACCAACCGGGCTACCTGATCACCGATCGCTTCCACCTGCTCTAACGGAAGTCCAATGGATGGCAACAGGGAGGCAAGGTCAAAGACGGTGCCCTGAATAAATCCGCGAGAGGGCCAACGTCGATGATGTGTCTTCGAAATGGAAGTCTGCCCTGATCGGTCAAGAAGCTGATGAACCGCATAGTGAATCGGGTGGCCGCCTAAGAGTTCTTCGGCAATGGCAAATTCCTGCACCTGACGGAAGTAATCATCCATATGAAGTGCAATGGCCGCATGGATGCGAAAACGCCCCTGCCTTGTCTCGCAACCAAGACGGTTGATCGCATCCCGATCGGCATCTCGTGCGTCAAAGGAGCACTCAAGGATCACTGGTGGAAAAAGGCGGTCATGGATCAACAGATCGGGCTTCGCAGGCGTAGGGGAATGTAACAGCCCTGTCTGCTCTACACGGATGCACTCTGGTGAAGCAGACCAATAGGCATGTGCTTGACGAAGGGCCTGACCAAGAGCAACGTTAAAGGACTCCTCTGTTGTGCGTCCGAAAACCATGGATGATTCTTTTATTCTAATGCAAAGAAAATGACAGAAACATGATCTTCAGATGGATGATACGAAGCATGTGAAACATCTGATGAGACATCTATTGTTGACGAACTTTATAATTTATAGGCTCTCAAGTTGTTCAATGATTCCAAGAACATCCGAACGGAGCTGATTCAGTCGATCATAGGCATCCTGACCGGGACGAAAATCCCCGCTTGAAGTAAAGTTTGATAAGTATCTGAGTTGATCCATCAACATAGGCTGAGGATAGCTGTAACCTTCATCGGTCACCAGTCTTGCTCTCAGGTTTTCAAGGGATTCCAGTAATGCACCATCTATGGATCCTTCCATCAAGGAATCAATATGATGAACTGCTGTGAATACATCTCCACGAACCCTCAAGAGATTCATTGAAAACTCAAATTGTAGTTCAAGATCTTCTTGCGTTACACCATCAAGTGCAACCCGGGGATCCATTCGGATGACACCATGCTGAGATAGAATCCTGTCATCCACTGTGAGTCTAAATTCATAGTGGCCAGGCGGAACAATTGGACCTCGAATCGTCTGGTCATCTTCAAAATTCAACCCCGCATGACGCATATCCCAGATATATCTATGGGCACCAGCAGTCCGCTTTAATCCTACCTTAGCGGTCATTCTTGGGGGGACTTCACGCATCCCCTGCTCCTCTGATGGCTCCACTTCAATGGCATCAGATTCTATTCTTTGAACCAAGATTCCATCTTCGTTAAGAATTTCCAAAAATATGTCCCCTTCCTTGTCAGCATTCAGGAAATAATCAATGATGACCCCAGGTCGTAGGTATCTTGGTTGTGCACTATCTGTTCCCATCAATGGATACCTCACCCGATATGCATCTCTCACTGGAAAAAGAACACTCATTGAATCAAGTGCGGAAGCAGAAAACTGATGGAGTGGAGTGATATTATCCAGAATCCAAAATCCACGCCCCATGGTTGAGACAACAAGATCTTGCTGATGAACTCGAAGATCTGTTACGGGGGTCACAGGTAGTCCCATCTGAAATGTTTCCCAAGTGATTCCATCATCCAGTGACACGAACAATCCAAACTCCGTTCCTGCATAGAGCAACCCACTTTGATCTGGATCTTCTCTAATCACGCGTGTTGGAAAATCATCTGGAATCCCGTTGGTACCATCGGTCAATCTTGTCCATGTAATACCATAATCTGATGTGCGGTAGATATAAGGCTGAAAATCTCCAAGTAGATAGCGATAGCCGGCGAGATACGCCTTGCCTTCTTGATGAGGTGATGGATCAATGGTTTGAACCCGCCCTTCTGGAGGCATATCTGGCGGTGTCACATGGACCCATGATTGGCCTCCATCCCGCGTCACATGGACGGGGCCGTCGTTGGAACCTGTCCAAATGACCTGTTCATTCAATGGAGATACTTCAATCACATAAAGTGCACTATAATGCTCCTCTCCCGTAATATCACGGGTAATGGGTCCCCCGCTGATCACTTGACGTTCGGGCCGAAATGCGGTCAGGTCTCCACTAATGGTTTCCCAAGTACGCCCCTCATTGGTTGTGCGATGCACATACTGAGAACCATGATAAATGACGCTGGGATCGTGGGGAGAGATTTCAATGGGAACCACCCGTTGAAAGCGATAAGGCAGTTCTCGCGGATTGACTCCATACATATTGATGCCTCCCACATAATAGGACTGCTGCTGCCCCGTTGCTCGGTTATAGCGTCGAAACGTCCCTTTACAATTACTGTAGACAATCATCGGATTGGCTGGATGGGGAACCGATGGACCCGTCTCACACCCCCCAATATCCTCCCAGTAGGCGGTAGCTCCACCGGGTCGGTCATCCGGTGGGAAGCTTGGCAATGCAATCGTCGTATTATCCTGCTGTCCGGCATAGACCCAGTATGGAAATCTTGAATCGATATCCACCTGATACAGCTCTGCCGTTGGCTGATTGAGCTGCGTTGACCAAGTGACACCCCCATCCCGAGTCACATTTGCACCCCCATCGTTGGACTGGACGATGATCCGTGGATCATCTGGATTGATCCACATATCATGATTGTCTCCATGTGGCGTATCCACTCTCTCCCATTCTTCTCCGCCATTATGGGAACGCCAGAGTCCAAGGTTGTTGACCCATACCACTTCTGCATTCGTTGGATCTACATCCACATTGGTATAATAGAAGGGGCGAGTCATCAGGTCACTCTCTGTACTGACCACATGCCAAGAAGCCCCCAGATCATTGGACCGATATAGCCCTTCCTCTTCGGGGATGGCTTCAACTAGGGCATAGACCCGACTTGGATCTGCATTACTGACACCAAGATCAATTTTCCCAATCAAGCCCTGCGGCAATCCATCCGTGCTCTTTTGCCAAGTCTTGCCTGCATCTCGCGAAACGTAAATCCCGTTTTCTGAACCATCATCTCCACTGATAATGGTCCATGGCTTGCGTTCTGAACGCCACATGGCAGCGTAGATGATCTCTGGATTTTCTGGGGCAAGTTCTATATCAACAGCTCCAGTTTGATCGGAAACAAACAGGATGTGATCCCAGGTCTGTCCGCCATTCACGGACTTAAAAACACCCCGTTGGGCATTGGCGATAAACGGATTCCCGAGAGCGGCCACATAGATGACCTGAGGGTTGGTTGGATGAATGACGACAGACGTAATCTGACCAGCATCTCGAAGCCCTATGTGCTCCCATGACTGACCTTCATCCATGGATTTATAAATCCCACGCCCGATGATGACATTGCTGCGCAGTCCATCCGATCCAGTACCCACATAGACGATCTTGGGGTTGCTATCAGCCACATCAATGGAACCAATGGAGCCTGTTTCAAAGTACCCATCCGAAATATTCTCCCAATGGACTCCATAGTCGGTGGTTTTCCAGACTCCTCCACCGGTGGCCCCCATGTAGAATGTACCAGGGCTACTTTTATGCCCAGTCACAGTCGTTACTCTCCCTCCACGGGACGGCCCAATGTATCGAAACTTGGCATCCTTAAACACCTCTTCGATTTGAGCATGTGCGTCAAAATCGAGTGAAAATCCGACCACCATGATCAACATAATGGCGATTCTTCTTGAAAACGTAGTCATCTGTCGGTTCGGAATCATCTATCGTTCATAATGAAAGTTTTGACCATTGAAACAGATCAATCCACAAAGATGTGAATCGTTGAATGTTAGACTTGGTCACCCAATGAAAATACGATACAATAACAACTTAGATCATTCGTGAATACTGTGAAAGTGCAAACAGCATTCCAAAGTTCAACGCATGAATGCTGTTATCGAAATCATGCACCTGGCCAATGCTCAACCACGACTTTGGTCTGCGTGTAAAACTCTACGCCATGCATGGCTTGAGCATGAAGTGAACCAAAGAAACTGTCTTTCCATCCACAAAATGGATAAAATGCCATGGGAACTGCAACACCAACATTGATCCCAATATTGCCTGCCTCCACCCCATAGCGAAATTTTCGAGCAGCAGCTCCATCGCGTGTAAACAGAACCGCCATGTTACCCTTTCTCTGGGCGTTGACCAATTCAATCGCATGATCAATATGATCCGTGTGCATGATCCCAAAGACGGGGCCAAACACTTCATGGGTGGCCAGCGTACTATTAGGGTGAACTTGGTCCACCAGTGTGGGAAAGATCCAGTTACCATCTTCAAATCCATCCACATTCGTGCCACGGCCATCAACTAAAAGCCTGCCCCCCTCCCGCTGACTTAGTCCAACGGTCTGTTCAATGGAGGCTTTACTTGCTGGTGTAATGACGGGGCCCATCTGTGATTCTTCATCCAGTCCATATCCAACCCGCAGCCCCTGCGTCGCCTCCGTCATAGCCTCGGTAAACATCGTTCCTGCACCACCTACCGTCACGGCCAGGCTATTGGCAAGACAACGCTGACCTGCACAACCATAGGCTGAATCAGCAATCGTTTCTGCGGCAGTGTCTATTTCTGCATTTTCATCTATGACGGCTATGTTATTTGCACCGCCCTGACACTGCACACGCTTACCATGTTCACCCGCCTTTGCATAGACATATCTTGATGTAGCTGTGGATCCAACAAAACTCACCGCATGAGTACCAGGGTGCTCAATGAGTGCATCCACCGCGTCTTTACCTCCATGAACCAACTGCACGACTCCAGCGGGTAATCCAACTTCATGAAGCAGTCGAATGAGCCAGGCGGCCGTCTGTGGGGTTTTCTCACTTGGCTTGAGGATAAAACAGTTTCCCGTAGCAATAGCAGACGGCAAAAACCATAGCGGAATCATACCCGGAAAATTAAACGGAGTGATGGCCACCACTATGCCCAGAGGCTGCCGAATCAGATGCTCATCAATTCCTCGGGAGACATCCTCGGTGTTGCGTCCCTGCATCATAGATGGCGTACCACATGCGACTTCCACATTTTCAATTCCACGCCGAAGCTCGCCCCTACTTTCGGCAATCGTTTTTCCGCACTCCAGCGTCATGACGCGGGCAATCTCCTCAAAATATTCTTCCAGCTTTGCCCGAAATGCATACAAATAATGCGACCGTTCTGTGACAGGAGTTCTTCTCCAACCTTTAAAGGCCTCCTGTGCATTGGTCACTGCTAAGTGTACATCATCTCGTGATGCCATAGGAACCCTGCTGAGTGTTTCTGCTGTGGCAGGATTGATGACATTGAGGAGATCATCAGAAACTGAGAGCTTCCATGTTCCCCCGATATAAAGTGGTAAATCGTTCATCAGACTCATCTTTTGGATAAAGAATTTCTAACAACTGTCCATAACAGCAGGGACAGAATATTCGGACATGCAGTTCACACGCAGATCTTAGCTCATATAACCATACATGACGAACTTCGTTGATCAATTGGGATGGCCAATGAAGAATGATTTACCGTCGCATGGGTTTGCTCTCCCTCGAAACCACACTATAGAGTACTGGCACAATAAAGAGGGTCAGTAGCGATGCACTGGTTAGACCACCAACAATGGCAATGGCCAACGGTGCACGTAACTCCGCTCCCTGACCAAACCCAAGAGCCAACGGTAATAGCCCAAGAACTGTTGTAACCGTCGTCATGAGTATCGGTCGAACGCGATCATGTCCAGCCGCCAGAATCGCCTCACGAATCGACATCCCCGCTGCACGACGCTGATTGATAAAATCCGTCTTGATGATCGCATCATTGACCACGATTCCTACCAGTACCACCGTTCCCATCAAACTCATAAGGTTGATGGACTGCCCCGTAATTCCCAGCACAAACGCAACTCCAGCAGTAGCCAAGGGCACCGATATTAAAATGATCAACGGTTGAACTAGATTCTCAAACTGAGCAGCCAAGATCAGATAGACCAGCAATAAACTCAGTGCCAGGCTCAATGCAACACCCCATAAACTCTGCTGAAAGACCTCCACTGCCCCACCGACTTGACTGCGTACCATCCATGGTAATTCAGCGTCTGTCACCTCCTGGATTGCACCCATCGCTGCACGTAAATCAGATGAAGGGGCAACATCTGCAGTGAGGCGAACCACCGATGCATGTTCCACTCGAACCAGAGCGGCAGGTAATGGGATGGACTCTGCATCAACGAATGTACCAAGAGGCATAAGACCATCACGAGCCGGAATCTGTTGTGCCAGTAACCGCTCTATGGAATCAATAAACCGAGATCTGATAACGATTGGAACCTCTTCGTTGACGGTTTTTAGCGTCGTCGCTTCATTGCCGCGGGCTCCTGCTTCAAGATACGAAGTAAGCGTCATGGCCGACACGCCATAACGATTCATCACATCCCGGTTAAATGTCAGCTGATAGGTAGGTACCGAAGCCTCATCCAAGCGTCTGACATTATTCAACTCTGGTCTTGCAGCCAACAGCCCTTCAATCCTCTCCACCACAGCCTCGGCATCCCTTCGCTCTTCACTCACCAAATCAATGAGGATATCGGAGTCACCGACGGTCAGTAACTGCTCCAATTGGGTTTCTACACGCTGTGCACGGATGGTTACATCGTTTGGCAGTTGGAGAGAAGCCAATGCAGGAAGAACTTGATCGGCGGTTTGATTGGGCGATAGCAGCAGAGTAAGATCTCCTTCGTACGGCGGGCGTGGGTCCAAATCCAAACGAGCCTGATCGCGCTCACCTAAATCCGCAAGCACTCGGTCTGCCCATCCTCCAGATTGGGCATAAGATTCAATGTCTGATGCCCTAGCCGCGACCATGGAAAGGTCGGCATCCGTCGGTAACGTCATTCGGACATGGACGCGTCCCTGTTCCGTTTTTGGAATCACCTCTCGCGGTAGGTTGTTAATCATGAGTCCAGATCCCATGAGGAGAATAGCACACAACATTAGAACACTCCATCTGTGATCCAGACTCCAGGAAAGGGCCTGTTCATAACGCCACAACAGACCTGCCCCCGTATGGGGTGACCGTGAAGAAGTTGCAGAAGAATCTTTCCCTCGAGATACGATGAGGGGAACGACCGTCAAGGCCACCAGCAATGACGCAAGAAGAGAACATACAACTGCCAGAGACTGATCTCTAAACAGGCGGCCAGCCAGTCCCTCCACCAACGTAATGGGTAAAAAGACGGCAATCGTTGTCAATGTACTCGCCGTTATTGCACCAGCAACTTCTGAAGCACCACTTTTGGCTGCCTCAAAGAGAGACTGACCCTTCTCACGCAAGCGTGCAATATTCTCAATCACGACAATGGCATTATCGACGAGCATCCCTGCTCCCAGTGCTAAGCCACTCAAAGAAATCAGATTGAAGGTCACATCCAGAGGCTCAAAGAAGACCATCGTGACCCCCAACGAAAGTGGAACTGCAACAGCGGCCGCCAATAATACTCGTACTCTTCTCAAGAATGCGAAGAGAACAAGAATCGCCAGAATTCCTCCAAGAATGACAGCTTGGGTAACCCCACCAATAGCTGCCTTAATGAATTGGCTCTCATCAACAATCACGTCAAAAGATAACTGGTCAAATTCGGTTTCCAGTTGGGCGAGAACCGTACGAATTTCATTCACAGCACGGACGACATTTGCATCTGCCTTGCGTTCTATGAGCAGGAGGAGAGTTTCCGCACCATCCAGACGAACCATCCCCCCACGGTCTGCAACACCATCCTGAACCTTCGCAATATCACGCAAGCGAATGGGGGAACGGTTTCTCATGGAAATGATTGTTTCTTCAATATCCTCCGTCCCTCTAAATTCTCCACTGATCTC
Source organism: Bacteroidota bacterium (assembly GCA_026708685.1). Lineage (GTDB taxonomy): Bacteria > Bacteroidota > Rhodothermia > Rhodothermales > Bin80 > Bin80. The sequence continues at coordinate 41,859 of JAPOUL010000016.1, read as the reverse complement.
AACTGGATAGCGAAAGGGGCCACGCCGAATCACCCCGCCCTGCAGAGCTACATTGGCCCCTTCAAGCTCACGGGCAATCTGATCAAGGCTGATTCCATAAGCGAGCTTCTGATCTGGGTCAATCTCTACCTCAATTCTCGGTTCAAACCCACCCGTCACCTGCACCCGGGCCACATCCTTGAGTTGCTCTAATCGCCGAGCAATGAGGTCACGTCCCGTTCGTTTGAGTTCCACTAAATCCTCTGGTAGATTTTCCCCAACAGGATCACCTGAGCGCAAGGCAATGATCATGATGGGGCGATCACCGGGGTCAAGATGGAGAACCGATGGCCGGGATGCTTCTCGGGGAAACGTATCTCCTAAGCGATCCAAGTTTTCTCTCACATCCAAGAGTGCAAGATCAAGATCGGAATTCCAGCCGAACTGCAAGTGGACAAGGCTTCCCCCAAGGAGTGTCCTGGATGTCACTTTCGTGAGTCCAGCAGTGCCAGCAACTGCCTGCTCAATTCGTTCGGTGACAGCACGTTCAACGCGATCAGGAGGCACATCAGGATAGCTCGTCCATACTACCAGTCCTGGGTATCTCAGATCAGGAAGAAGAGCCACTGGAAGTCGGACATAGGCTACCACCGCCAGAACCACCAGCAAAGTATAGAACGCCGATACTGCAACAGGACGATTCAAGCAGAACGTGATCAATAGTTTCATTCCTGATCGGTTGAATCAGGGTGCGGTAATTACTGAAGTCCTAACTCAACTACGGAGCTGATTTCAACTGGAACATCATGGGCCAGTGCGTAATTGCCCACAACGATCAGGGAATCGCCCGGCTCAACGACGCTTGGGGGATCACCCCGAATGATCTCCGTGAAATTTCCCGACCTCTCTCCCACAATAACATACATCCAGTAGGATCTCCCACCTTTGACTAAAAAGACGACATCTCTACCCTGACGTACAATAACGGCATCAGATGGGGCAACCATCCGATCCTGCAACCGATTGGTCTCTAAGGCGACATCCGCATATAAACCGGAGACGAGCCTGCCCCCTGGATTCTGGAGTGCAACCGTTACGCGTCCAGTGCCAGTGGTAGGATCTACAGATGGATTCACCGCATGAACGTAGCCCTGAAATACCTCATCACTGTAGCTTGGCACAACGACATTTGCCGTCACTTGAGGGCGAATATGGACCAGATCAGCTTCCAGTACATCTACACTCACTTTCATTCGGTTATCTTGAAGAAGGGTCAGAAGGTGAGTTCCGGTTCCAACATGCTGGCCCTGTTCAACCTGCAGATCTGCAACCCGACCAGTAAATGGAGCAACCACGCGGGTCCGCTCTACCTGGAGCAGGGCCTTTTCAACCTGCTGCTCTCTCTGAGTAAGATTGGTATAGACTGCCGCGACATCCTCGCGCCGATTGCCAGCCAGAACATCCATCGCCTCAAAATGCCTCTGGACTCTTGCAAATTCGGATGGCGTGATGGTCCCCTCGGAGAGAGCCTTCTGGGCATGGATGAATCGGGTTCTTGCCTCAGCAAGCTGAGACGTATCTGCAACTGAAAACTCCCCTGCATTACTGAGTTGGACGGCATAGTCCGCACGAGCCTGCAGAAGTGCCGCTTCTGCTTCTGCAAGTAGAATTTTAGGTTCACGATCATCAAGGCGGAGCACAGTCTGCCCTGCTCGGACACGCTGCCCTTCTTCTACTGGGCGGTCAACAATCAGTCCGCTCGTTTCTGCACTGATCTTTGATTCACGCCAAGGAGAAAGATGTCCCGTCGCTTCGGCACGAAGCGGGAATTCCCTACGCTCTAAAACCATCACATCTACGGGAGCAGCAGTGGTAACTGGTCCTTCGGTGGCTTGCCATTCTCCATCAATATCTTCTCCTGAAAGTGCAGGCCAAAGCCCGTAAATCACCAAACCAGTCGTAGCCACTGCTAAAATGGCACCGAATATATGCCAAGGTTGAATCTTCTGGCCTGAACGAGTACTATCAGCCATAGATAGGGAGTATCCGACTTAGGTGGATGATGAACTTAGAATACTACGAACCAGTGGTTGAATGGATCCTATGACTTTGGAACCACCTATCTGCGATCATAGTTCGCACACGATCAATAGTTTTGGAACGATATGCTCAGTAAGGTAGCTGCTGAACTTCTGAAAAGACCGATTGCGGTGGTTTCTTGGTCTACTGCATTGGTCATGGCAGGAATCTGGGCTATGCTGGATATACCCATTGAGTATACTCCTAATACTGAACTGCCCCGCGTGAGTATTTCCGCTAACTGGCCTGGGGCTTCCCCCCGTCAGGTTGAACGATATGTGACAGCACCCATTGAGCGAGCCATCCAGATGGTTCCAGGGATCGCCGAAGTGAACAGTCTTTCATCTGAAGGTCACTCACATATTCAGATTCAAGTGGATGAAGACATTAATCTGAGTACATTCAGCACGCAGATTGGAGAAAACCTCACTCTCCTGAGAAACGAGCTGCCCGAAGATGTTACCCCCCGTCTGACCAAAGAAATTCCTGAAGTGTTTCGAGATGTGCAGGGCTTTATGACCTTGCGCTTGATTGGTCCCTACAGCCCGGATGAGCTTAGGAAGCTCGCAGATCAACGGTTACGACCGAAGTTCGAAAGTATCTCTGGAGTTGACTTAGTGGAGGTCACCGGCGGTAGTGAGCGAGAGCTCTTGATCAGGCTTCTTCCCGAACGCTTGGATGCCTATGGGATTGAGTACGGTCAAGTAAGTGCTCAAATTGGTTCTTCCTTGCGTGATCATGTCTTTGGTCGCATGGATGCCCAAGGCGCAGGATATCTCATGATCAACAGGCCCGAACTTGATATCGATCGCCTTTCGTCCATCATCGTCAGCCAAAGTGTTCCAGGAAGACTTCCCGTACGACTGGATCAGGTAGCTCACCTAGAACTCGGACCTGCTCCCCGCCATCATATCAGACGCATTGATGGATTAAATGCGGTTGCCCTAGATGTAGAACGTACGCGTGGATCTCATATGATCCATGTCGCAACGAAGGTGCATGAACGAATTGACGAACTGAGTCATGACCTGCCAGAGGGGGCAAGGATTCTGGTTGTGATAGATCGCACCGAAAATGTCCGTGAATTACTGGATGATCTCACTCTACGAGGCGGGGTTGGCTTTGTACTTGTCATCCTCGTCCTTTTGTTTATGCTCAAAAGTATACGTGCAACTCTGGTTGTTCTTTTCAGTGTTGCCGTTGCTCTTGCCCCAGCACTTGCCCTGTTTCGGCTCTTTGATCTCTCATTAAACATCATCACCCTCGCAGGACTGGTCCTTGTGTTTGGACTCCTCATCGACAATAGTGTGGTGGTGGTGGAACAGCTGCTCCTTCAACAGAAAAAATTTCATGCACGCGGATTGAGTGGGCTCCAACTACAGATCGTTCGCACCCAGGAGGCCTTAAAAACCGTTTGGCTCCCTTTGCTGGGGGGCACCTTAAGCACGATGGCCGTCATGCTTCCACTTGTATATTTGAGTGGGGAACTGCGTGACCTATTTTTACCCTTTGGAGTCTTGGTGAGCCTTACGCTGCTCATTTCTCTAATCAGTGCTGTGACTTTTGTTCCTGTAGTTGTACGTTACTTACCCGCTCATGTAGAAAAGCCATCATGGAAGTGGCTTAGAAGAACCGTTGCAACCCCCTACTCCATCATCGCTCGGTTTCCTAAAATAACGTTGATTCTTTTGATTCTCATGATAGGGACTCCACTCTGGAAACTGCCCACACAGATCAATGAACCTCGTTCAGGGTGGTCCAATGAAATCAAGGAGCGGTATGCCAATCTCTATAATGTCACATTGGGGGATCCACTCATTCAGGATCTACGCCAGTTTCTTGACCCTGTGTTGGGGGGTGTGTTTCGCCCTTTCTTCCGCAACGTATCTTTCTACAAACCATGGGGCTATCGTGAACGTCAGAGAATCCATGTTGGCCTCAGCTTCCCAAAGGGAAATACCATTGAACGGAGCGACTCTCTGATTGCGAATTTTGAGCGAATGGCCTTGGCTGAAGAAAGCGTCTACCGCACCGATGTCCGCGTCCGCGATGATAATGCCCTCCTGCTGATCGAATTTCGAAAAGGATCGCTACAAACCCCTGGTCCATATCTGCTTCAACGTCGTTTGGTTGGTCAGGCAATCCTGCTGGGTGGGATGTCCGTTTCTGTCGGCGAAATCATTCCTCAGACAGGCTACTACAGTGGTGGAGGTGGAGGATTCAATGGGGCAAGCATTCGTTTGTATGGCCCCAACTACGAAGATCTTGACGCACTGGTTCACCAGTTTGGTGAATTTGTCAAAGGCCGTAGCCGCCGTGTTCAGGGGGTTGACCTAAACTCTACACGCCGAACCTGGATTACCAGTCAGTCCCGTCAAGTCCTTCAATTTGATTGGACGGCGGACGCGACCGCACGAACGGGAGCAGATGCGTATTGGATCCGATACCGCATGGCTCCCTATTTCGAAACTACGCGTCCCCGATGGCGTGCAGATATTGCTGGCGATTCTCGGATCCCCATTCGTCTTATCGTAGATCAGGCAGCGGACATTGATATTGACAGAATTACCCAACGCCCTCTGGTTGTAGGCGACAGTTCCTTTCTTCGTCTTGCCGGGGTTGCGGATTACAGCATCGTTGAGATGTCTGCAGAAATTGAGCGAGAAAACCAACAGTATGTTCGCCATATGAATATCGACTACCGAGGACCCTTTGAGATGCGTCAGAAGTTCATTGAGAGTGCTCTGTCTGCATTCCCTGTACCACCTGGATACCGCATTGATGACCGTAACACCTTCTTTTTTACCGAGGAAACGCGCCGAACCTTTGGTTGGGTATTTGTCGCTACCATCCTGTTGGTATTTCTTGTCACTGCTTCCATCTTTGAATCGTGGCGATTACCCTTCGTTGTGATGCTGAGTGTTCCCATGGCGGGAGTTGGAGTCTGTCTTGGGTTTCTGTTGATGGATGTCAGTTTTGTTGAAGGGGCATTTATTGGAGTCGTCCTGTTGATTGGAATTGCGGTCAATGACAGCATCCTCCTTACCGATCGGTTTCGTCAACTACGACTGATCCGTCCTTATGGAGATACTGCACTTTTAGTTCGATTGGCTGTTCGTGAACGGTTACGCCCGATGTGGACTACGACGTTGACGAGTGCAGCTGCAATGTTGCCACTGTTGGTTTTCCCTAACAGTGATGACTTTTGGACTGGATTGGCGGTTACCGTTACTGCAGGGCTGTTCTCTTCCACACTATTGGCCCCATTAGCCACCGTCGCTATGCTATCTCTCAATCGTTCAAAAAAGAGAATGATGACTGAAAATGGCTTCATTGGATGAAGAGAGGGTAGACCAAAATCTCCTGTGAATGAACTATAAGCATTGAGAAAACCCTTGGTTAAGTACCAAATCGTACTTCATCGTTCTTATATTTAGACATCTCATAACCGTTACAAGAACTCAGAATCCCTATGGTTGAAAAAATCAAATATGCCGCTCAATGTGGAAACATTCAAGCCCAATACGACTTGGGATGCATCTACAAAGAAGGGCTTGGAGTGCAACTAGACCATGCCGAGGCCAAAAAATGGTGGAAACAGGCCGCTGAGCGTGGACATGTAAGGGCACAGAATAACCTGGGAGTGATGTATCACCGAGGCGATGGCGTGGAACAGGACTACTGTAAGGCAGAGTTTTGGTTTAGAAAGGCCGCTGAACAAGGTGCCTCTGAGTCACAAAATATGCTCGGATATGCATATCACCACGGACGAGGTGTTCAGCAAAACGATGAGAAAGCCGTTTGGTGGTGGAGAAAAGCTGCAGCACAACAACACCCAGAGGCTCAATATGAACTTGGAACTGCGTACCGACTTGGCCAAGGTGTTCAAGAAGATCCATGTAAAGCTGCCGATTGGTACGAAAAATCTGCTGTTCAAGGACTTGCAGGAGCCCAAAATAACTTAGGGACCATGTATCTGCGTGGGTTGGGGGTTCAGCAAGATAATCAACAAGCCGCGAAATGGTATAGAAAAGCTGCCGACCAAGGCGATTCAAGTGCTCAAGTCACTCTCGGCACACTTTATCGACATGGAGATGGCGTTGGTCAAGACATCCAAGAAGCTGTAAAGTGGTATATGCTCGCATCTGACCAAGATGATGCTAATGCTCAGTTTATTTTAGGAAATCTCTACCACTCTGGTGAAGACATTGATAAGAATATCGCAAAAGCCATCCGATACTATCAGCAAGCGGCAGAGCAGGGTCATACAAGAGCCCAGTACAATCTTGGGGTGATTTATCAGCGTGCAGATGGTGTTCCACAAGATCTTTCCAAGGCTTTCAGATGGTGGAATTTAGCAGCACAACAAGGTGATGTAGATGCACAGTTCAATATAGGAAGTCTCTATTATCAAGGAGATGGAGTACCACAAGACTATTCCCAATCAGTCCTATGGTGGAAAAGAGCTGCAGAGCAAGGAGACACCGATGCACAGTATCGTCTATCCATGGCATATCGAGATGGTAAAGGAGTCTCCCAAAATGACGAGAAAGCCATCCAGTGGCTCAAGGCCGCAGCTGAGAATGGTAATGTATGGGCCCAATACAATCTCGGAAGGGCCTATTCAATGGGTAAGGGAGTTGAACAAAATGATGAAGAAGTCGCACGGTGGATCTTTTTAGCGGCTGAACAAGGACTTGCTGAGGCCCAGTATCGGCTCGGATATCTCTATTCTCATGGTACTGGAGTTCGTCAAAATTTCACCATTGCAGCGAACTGGTATCATAAAGCTGCCGCTCAGGGACATATCAAAGCCCAGTATTATCTAGGGGGTTTATATCATAACGGTGATGGTGTGGAGCAGGATTTTGAAGAATCCTTCCAATGGTTTAAAAAATCTGCAGAACAGGGACATCTACATGCACAGTACCATGTGAGCATGGCTTACTTGAAAGGTCAGGGAGTGAAGAAAGATCATGTTGAATTCATAAAATGGGCTCATACTGCCGCCACTCGCGGTCACACCAAGGCACAAATTGCAATTGCGATCAACTATTACCAGGGTGATGCTTTTGCTCAAGATTTCGTTGAAGCCTATGCGTGGATGAAACTTGCAGCTAGGGGGGACAATGAGGGATGGGAAGCTGTCAATGAGCTTCAACAAAAACTCTCTCCCGATGAACTGATACAGGCGGAAAAACGACTTGCACATCTGCAAACACTCATCAATTCTCAGCCCTCTTCCTCTCACAAATCCGAAGATTCACTTGATCATTGATGGAGTCCATGATCAGGAAATATCAAAATCTTGATATTTCTGAGCAATCTTGAGAGCCATTTCCAAGGACTGACTTACATTCAGTCTCGGATCTACGGTGGAATGATATCGCTGATTGAGATCACACTCCTCTACTCCACTTGCACCACCAACACATTCGGTGACATCTTCACCTGTCAGTTCAAAATGGACTCCACCCAAAACGGTCTTCATTCGGGCGTGCATATCGATTACGCATTCCAACTCCGCGAGGATGTTACCAAACTTTCGAGTTTTGATTCCACCAGCTGCAGTCTCTGTATTGCCATGCATGGGATCACACACCCATAAGACATTCAACCCCGCTCGCTGAATTGCATCAATCAGTTGAGGTAAGGAATCGGCAATTTTTGATGCCCCCATCCGCGTAATGATCATGAGTCTGCCGGGATCATTGAGTGGATTCAAATTTCGTACCAGTGCCGTCAGATCACTGGGGGCCATATCATGACCGATCTTGAACCCAATAGGATTACGTATTCCACGCATGTATTCCACATGAGCACTGTCGTTAAACAATGTACGCTTGCCGATCCAGGGTAGGTGCGTAGACAGGTTATAGATCGCATTTTTATGAGCAACATCTCGTGTAAAGACTTCCTCATAGGGTAAATGAAGTGCTTCGTGACTTGTAAAAAACTGGACTCGACCAAGCCCTCCGATCGGATGGTCGGACACAATTTTGGCAAAATCCAACGCTTTATGAATCTTTTGAATGATCTTGTGATAACTCTCAATATAGGGTGCCTCTTGTGCAAAGCTCAGGTTCCAGTTATCGGCATTATGAAGATCGGCAAAACCTGCATCTGCAAGTGCCCGAACCAGATTCAACTGGATGGCAGAGCAGTAATAGGCTTGTAGTAGACGATCAGGGTTGGGGACTCTTGCCTCCTGTGTAAATTCGGGTGCATTGATGTTATCCCCACGATAGGAAGGCAATGAAACGCCATCCCTTGTCTCGGTAGATGCACTCCTCGGTTTTGCATACTGCCCAGCAAAGCGCCCAATCCGAACCACGGGCATTTTTAGCCCATAGATCAAAATCACGCTCATCTGGAGTAAAATCTTCAATCTATTTTTGATGAGTTCCACTCTACAGTCCTCAAAACTCTCCGCACAGTCTCCACCCTGAAGGACAAACCTTCGCCCCGCTGCTGCTTCCGCTAGCTGTGTGCGAAGCCCTTCAATCTCCCATGATGTGACCAAAGGAGGGAACTGATTGAGGTTAGACAAAACAGATGAAAGATGTTCTTCATCCGTATAATCAACCTGCTGAATAGCCTTTTTTTGTCTCCACGAACTGGGAGACCAATCCAGAGTAGCGTTCTGTTTCATGCTCTGTAATCAAACCTTGAAAATGGGCAGGTAAAATGTACTGTCAAATTTAACTGACCGTAGGTCAAAAATTTGGGGAATGATTGGTTTTCTTCCTCATAGCTATTTATAACATGTACTTCCACCTGATTGGTGAGATCAAAGGAAGAGTTAAAGGATTTTTTCACGAGTATTTACAACAGAGAGTGCACCGGTATATAAGATCAAGGAAGCAAAGTCCGATGCGTGAGTGAACCAATCCATACATGCCTACTGAACCCAAGATTTTCTTCCATGACGATCAAATCCATCGAAATATACTGAGAAAATCCAAAATAGCAACTCACGGATGGACGGTGCGATGGGTTCTATGACGATCACGCATTCGCTCACGTTGGTCACGAATCTGCCGCTCCACTGCATCCAAAGCATCCGTAACGGCAGAATAGACAGCGTCATGGGTGCGGGAAGCAGCTACGTTTGCTGGCTTACAATAGACGACAAGGCGGGCTTTGTACTCCGCACGCTTATTGGCTCCACTGACACACTCCAAGGCAACAGAGGCACCAGAGATATCTCGATGACCGCGTGCCAGTTTGTGAATTCGGCTCTCAATGATCTTTTTTTCTCGCTCCGAGAGACTTGCACTTTCGGTGTAGTACTCAATGTCAAACTTGGGCGTATGCTCAGATGAATGTGAATCGGATGTCATAGAATTAGAGATGAGTAATGATGATGAATAACCAAATCAACTATGGCAAGGTTCCATAGATGACGCTATATTTTTTCCGTATATATTCAAGCCATGGAGAAGCCGTAATTCCTCCGCCTGTGAGACGTTCAAGAATTTGAGTTGCAGACATTTTTCGCCCCCATTGAAAAATATTGACCTGAAGCCACTGCCGTAAGGGATGAAACTTACCCATCGCAATCTGATCATGGAGGTCCGGGATGGCATTTTGTGCACAGGAAAAGATCTGTGCAGACATCAGATTCCCGATTGCATAGGTTGGGAAATATCCTATGGCTCCCAACGCCCAGTGAATATCTTGTAGAACTCCTTGCGTATCATTTTCTGGTTGGATCCCCAGATAGTCTTGCATGGTATCCATCCAGAGCTCGGGCAGTTCTCTGACAGACAACTTCTGTTCTATTAGCCTCATCTCTATCTCAAACCGAAGCATAATATGTAAGTTGTAGGTGACTTCATCTGCATCCACTCGGACAGGTGACGGATGAACCCTGTTGATTGAGTGATAGAAGTCATTTAAAGAAACATTGCCCAGTTGACTTTTGAATCGTTGCTGTAAATCACGATAATAGCATGTCCAGAACGGAAAACTTCGTCCGACTTGGTTTTCCCATAGCCGTGACTGTGACTCATGAATGCCAAGCGACGTTCCCTGAGCCAATAATGTACCGTCAAGTTCTGCATCAATTCCCTGCTCATACATCCCATGCCCTGCCTCATGTAACGAACTGAATAGTCCAGAAACGAGGTTTCTCTCATTCACTCGTGTAGTGATGCGTACATCATTCACTGAAAAAGAAGTACTGAAAGGATGGGCAGACATATCCTGTCGGCCTCGCTGGAAATCAAAACCTATATCACGTAAAATTTCCATTCCAAAATCCCACTGAATATCCCCATCATATGAAAGATGAAGATACTCATGCTTGGGAGATGAACTCTCCTGAATCGCCTGCACCATTGGAATCAGTGATGCCCTTAAATCCTCAAAAAGACTTGTCACCTGGGCTGAGGTCATGTCAGGTTCATACTCGTCAAGAAGTGCATCATACGGATGCTCCTCATATCCAATTGCTTCCGCTTTCTGAAGACACAAATCCACGATCTTTTCCAAATCGTCGGCGAAATTTCCAAAATCATTCTCATTGTAGGCATGAATCCATGTGGACTTTGCCTTGGATGTTGTCTCTGCAATGCATCCAACCAGCTCGGGAGATAGTTTGCGTGCTCGGGAAAAATCTCGTTGGGTCACACGAATCAAACTTTCCTGAAACCCTACTGATTCTCCATCTGTGCCAGAGAGCATCTCAAGTAATTCACCTGTACGGTCACGAATGAAAATCTCGTGAGCTAATGAGCTGAGCGTGGAGACCTGACGAGATCTGGAATCCATAGCCCCTTTTGGCATATAGGTTTCCTGATCCCATTCAAGTAGGGATGCCGTAGATTGAAGATCACCTACGGTTTTAACAATCCCAAGAAGTTCTGTAAAATAAGCCTGACACTTAGAATCCATTCAAGTACATGGAAGAGAAGATGCCCCAAAGATAGCAACCTTTTGGGACATTCCATCATTCTTGAATCTGATCTTCAAGGAGAATTTCCAACCTCACACTCCATCAAATCGTTCAGAAATGAGAAACTACAATCAGAACTGTGCGTGAAATACGGTTCAGCCAACGTAGCTCAGTGGTAGAGCAGCTCACTCGTAATGAGCAGGTCGCCGGTTCAAGTCCGGCCGTTGGCTCTTCCCACCATGATCTTCCAAGCCATATGATGTGAGGATTTCATTCTCATAGACTTCTTCTAAACCATCTTATGAGCCATTTGAAAACCTCCCTGTCAATTCTAATTAACGCGTCATAAGTGCCTCTTGGCAATATTTCCACGAAAACATTGCGATTATTCAAAAGCCTTCATTGTCATTCAAAATTGACATGAGTATTTTGATTTTACTGAACATTTTATTAACTTAGTTCGTTTTCCTGTCACAATTCATTCCACCTTCCAGAATTTGCCTATACATCAAATAAGTATGATTGAAAAATATGAAAAACTCAAAGGATTACTGGCAGAACTCTTCCAGTTAGATCAACCTGATCTGGACTTTGGGCTTTACCGTATTATGCGTGCGAAAAGGGCTGAAATTTCCACATTTCTTGACAATGATCTTTTCCCGCAGGTTAAAGAAGCCTTTAAAGAATATCAAGCTATTGATAAATCATTGTTAGAACGGAGAGTTTCTAAGATGGAAGAGAACCTCAGAGAGGCATTAATTGACCCCGATGTCTCTCCTGTAGTCAGAGATATACATGCTCACATTGAAACCATTTCGCCCGATGTAGAACATCTGATCAATAATGTCTATGATCATTTGTATCACTTCTTCCGTCGCTATTACTCAGAGGGAGATTTTATTGCCAAGCGCGTCTATAAATCAGGAGTATATGCTATCCCGTACGAGGGAGAGGAAGTCACGCTCCATTGGGCTAACAAGGACCAATACTATATCAAGTCAAGCGAGTATCTTCGCGACTATACATTTAGATTACAACCAGAGGATGGCAATGATCCGATGCGTGTGCATTTCAAGCTTTCGGATGCTACGGAGAGTGAACATAACAATAATAAAGCGCCCAATGGGAAAGGACATGTGTTTGTACTTGCATCTAGCTGGAAGTCTGGTGATGATTTTATCTTTGAGGAAGATGGTAATCAGGGCAAAGAGTTGATCATTCGCTTTGAGTACCGTCCATCCACTCTGGCTGATTGGCCCGAAAACGATCGAACTGTCAGAAAGAAACCGCCTACTCAACAGGATCTCATACAACTTGCCACCAAGTGCATTCTGTCTATTACCAATCCTGATCTTTCTCAATGGATTACGGGATTATCTACTGCTCATGATCTTTCCAATGGTAACTCTGCCCAATACAGTAAACTTGAAGCCCATATCCGACGATATACAGCTCGGAATACGTATGATTTCTTCATCCACAAAGACTTGGGTGCTTTCCTGAGACGTGAATTGGATTTCTATATCAAAAACGAAGTCATTCATCTGGACGATGTACAAAACGCGACCATCTTTCACGTACAGCATTTTCTCTCTACAGTTAAGGTAATCCGAACGATTGCGAATAAAATCATAGACTTTCTTGCCCAGTTGGAGGACTTTCAGAAAAAATTATGGCTCAAGAAAAAATTTGTTACTGAGACAAGTTACTGCATCACGATTGGCACTATCCCCGAAGAGTTCTACCCCGAAATCATTAACAATCAATCTCAATGTCAGGAATGGATAGATCTTTATTCAGTTGATAAGATTAATGGCGACTTGGTGACTCCAGGATACACCGATCACATTTCTACGGAGTTTCTGAATGCACACCCAACTCTTATGGTGGATACTAGGCATTTCTGTCGTGATTTTACTGATCGGTTACTTGCGTCTATTGAGAATTTAGATGATCAAACAGACGGAACCCTCTTTCACAGCGAAAATTTTCAAGCACTTTCGCTCATGTCAACCTATAATCATAAACGTATTAAGTGCGTCTACATTGATCCTCCGTATAATACTTCTGAAGCATCTTTACTCTACAAAAACGAATATCGTCATTCCACTTGGATGACACTACTCCAACAAGGGATCTTACGAACCCAAGGAATGCTCCATAAAGAATCTGTATTAAGTGTAGCCATTGATGATTTTGAAAATGACAATCTCTCCAAGCTACTTAATTCCATATTTGGATCCAGTGGGTCATTAGGTACACTTGTAGTCGAAACAAAACCATCTGGAAGAACAAATGATCGGTTCTTAGCAACCTGTCACGAGTACTATCATTTCTTTGGGTTACCAGGAACTAATGCTGAAATTAGATTCTTTCCACTTTCAGACAATGCACTTGAATCATATACAGAAGTAGATGAAATCGGTGCTTTCAAGTGGCGTGACTTTCTGCGAACAGGAGGATTTTCTACACCTGAAGAGCGTCCTAATTCTTTCTACCCAATCTATTATCAGCCAGATTCTGGACACATTCATCTAACTAATACTTTAGGAGCAATTGAAATCTTGCCACTAGATAGTAACGGTAAAAAACGTGTTTGGCGTAAAACTCCCCCTTCTTTCCTTAATCATGTATCAAGGGGGGAAATCAAAATTGAACAACGTAGCTCAGGAGATTGGAAGGTATTGTTGAAAGATCGCATTAAACGCGGCAAAAGGCCAAAATCCGTCTGGATCAGCAGTAAGTATGATGCAGCATCCCACGGTACTAAACTACTTAATAAACTCTTTGGGCAATCAGAATTTGGCTTTCCTAAAGCTTTGGGGGCAACTAAAGATGTTTTGTATGTGACGCTAGGCGAGAATCTTGACGGTGAAGTATTAGATTATTTCGCTGGCTCTGGAACTACTGGACACGCTGTTATTTGCTTAAACCGCAAAGACGGTCACCGCCGAAAATTCACTCTCGTTGAGATGGGAAACTATTTTGATACAGTTCTACTCCCGCGCCTTAAAAAAGTAACATTTACACCCGAATGGAAAGATGGAAGTCCTGCACGCCAAGCCACTCAGATTGAGATTGCACGTAGTCCGCGGATTTTTAAGGTTATTCGACTTGAATCCTATGAAGATACACTCAATAACTTGGAACTTGATTCAACTCCTCCACAAAAAAATCTTCTTGATCATCCCGAATCAGAGGGTATTAATGGCTTCCGTGAAAAGTATACTCTTCGTTATATGCTTGATGTTGAGACTCGCGGGAGCCAGTCTCTGCTCAATATTCAAGGTTTTGATTCCCCCGATGCCTACAAGCTTAACGTTAAAATGCCTGGGTCCGACGAGAATCAAGCGATTCATGTTGACCTGATAGAAACGTTTAACTGGTTGATCGGCCTAACGGTTAACACGATCTCTGCTCCGCAAAAATTCACTGCTGAATTTCAAAGAGATCAAGAGAAACGTCTCCACATTAAAGGGGATTTAAGACCTGATTTAAATGGATCATACTGGTTTCGAACGATCACAGGTTCTACACCAGATGGACAAAATGCCCTTATTATCTGGCGAACGCTCAATGGGAATCAGGAAAAAGATAATCTCGTGCTAGATACATGGTTTATGAGCCATTACTCTTCAGATCAAAAAAGTGAATTTGATATTATCTGGATCAATGGGGGAACCAATCTTGAAAAGCTAAAAAATTCGTCCAATTCATGGGAAGTGCGACTGATTGAAGATGATTTCCATAGTCAAATGTTCAATTGTGAGGATCTACTATGATTAGATCACGGAGAAGTCGCAAAAAAACGAAGATACCGTTTCCACATAAATTGATTCTGAATCAATGGATACTGTCTTTGTTCAATGTGATGGATTTTGATCAACTGGCCTCTGTTCTGAAAATAAACTTAAAAGAAGGGCTTAATGTTAGTAATTCTCACCACTTCCATACCCATCTGGCAGAGCACTGCTCATCATCTAAGAAACTTCCTGAGAGTTTATTACTGGAATATGATCAAAATATTGTGAAGCACACTAAGCGGGTGAACAAAAACCGAATGACCCGTTACGAGCCGCCAATCGTCTGGAAATACTTTCAGTACCTTGCACTGCTTTTCTGTGAGATCTACCTTGACCGATACTTTCGTGATCCTGAATCTCTTCTTGCTGAGTTAAATAGACAGATTGATATCTATAACCTTGGTAAACCGAAACTTGAAAAGATTGAGAAATTTGATGACTCAAAAAAAGCCTCTACCCAACTCAACAAATTAGCATTTTGGATGGCTACTGGTAGTGGGAAGACACTCATCATGCACATCAACCTTTTTCAATACCTCCATTATTTGTCAAAATATGGTAAACCAAGGGAATTAAACCGTATCCTATTGCTTACTCCTAATGAAGGTCTTTCGCGTCAACATCTTCACGAGTTTCATTCATCCGGTATTGTTGCACATTTGTTTGAGAAAAATCGAAGTGGTCTATTCCATGATCAGACTGTTGAGATCCTCGAAATCACGAAGCTTAAAGAAGATATGGGAGATAAGACCGTTGCAGTTGATGCTTTTGAAGGTAACAATTTAGTCCTTATAGATGAAGGACATCGTGGGGCAAGTGCTGGCAAAGGGGGGGTTTGGATGGGCTATCGTAATGCACTCTGTGAAAATGGATTTTCTTTTGAATACTCTGCAACTTTTGGGCACGCCATTAAGGGCAATTTAGACCTTACAAATATATATGCCAAAAGCATACTCTACGACTATTCCTATCGATACTTTTATTCTGATGGATATGGGAAAGATTATCAGATTCTAAACCTTGATAATATTAAAGAAAAAAGTCACTTAGATACGTATATGGTTGCGTGTCTTATCTCTTTTTTTCAGCAACAGATTCTCTACAGAAATCAAGAACATGTTTTTCGCCCATTTAATATTGAAAACCCACTTTGGATCTTCGTAGGTGGACGGGTCACAGCTACTCTTGCTAAAAAAGATGCCTCTGATATTGTTGAGATTCTGAAATTTTTAGACCGATATGTATCAGACAGATCGGGCAGTATCCACCGGATTGATCAAGTTCTTCATCAAGGGCTGGTCAACTACCAAGGAAAAAATATTTTGGCTGAGCGCTTTACTTACCTTGATACACTCAACTTATCTCCATCTCAAATCTATGATGAAACAATTACGACCATCTTCAATTCATCCATTAGAGGCCGATTGTGTATCGAGAACCTTAAGCAAGCATCCGGTGAAATTGCTCTCAAATTAGGCTCACGCGGAGAACCATTTGGTGTCATTAATGTAGGCGATGATGGGAAGCTTGTCAGAATATGTGATGAAATGGGCCTACATACCGAAGAAAGCGAGTTCTCAAAATCTATTTTTCACGAATTGAATCAGTCTGACTCAAAGGTTAATATTCTCATCGGCTCAAAAAAGTTTACAGAAGGTTGGAATAGTTGGCGGGTTTCAACGATGGGACTCATGAATGTTGGAAAAAGTGAAGGTGCACAGATCATACAGTTGTTTGGCCGAGGAGTACGACTTAAAGGGCAAAATATGAGCCTTAAACGCAGTATTCAGACAGATCAATCAGTTGAACGTCCCAATCATATCGGTATATTGGAAACCCTTGGGATTTTTGGAATTCATGCTGACTATATGGCACAGTTCAGAGATTTTCTTATTGAGGAAGGGCTCCCCACCAATGAAGATCGAGTGGAGTTTATCTTACCCGTGATCAAAAATTTTGGAAAACAAAAACTTAAAACGGTTCGGATCAAAAAGAAAATCAATGGCGTGACCACTGAATCTGGCACTGCATTTGAACAACTTGGCCCCACCCCAACGCTAGCACCACCTGATCTAGAAAACGATCCGACTACGGAGTATCTGTACAAAAATCCGGTCCGTCTCAACTGGTACCCTATGATTCAGGCAATGAAGTCAAAAACGGAGATTGGCGAGGATATTGATGCAGTTCAAGACCCAGTATCCCTAAACTCAGAACAAATCGCCTTCTTTGACTACGACTTTCTTTACCTTGAACTTCACCGATTCAAAACGGAACGAGGCTGGTACAACCTCAACTTATCTCCATCAGTCATCAAAGAACTTCTTTCCGATCAACATTGGTATCGTCTACTGATACCACCCTCAGAAATGATTGGAGATTCATACGACAAGGTCCGTTTGTGGCAAGAGATCGCCCTTGCCCTACTTAAAAAGTATATGGAACGATACTACACATTCCGAATGCGTCAGTGGGAACTTCCCCATCTTGAGTACAGCCTTTTAGATGATAACGATCCGAATCTTTTGGGAATCAGTGACTCCTCCGAAGAAGAGGGCTATTATCGAATTATCATTGACCAGTCAAAAGACGAGATTGTCGCCGAACTTAATCATCTCAAAGATGCCATTGAACGACGGGAAGCCGTAGAATGGGAGTTCAAGGGAATTGAAGCCCATTGGTTTGGTCATCACTTATTTGAGCCGTTACTCACAGTAGAATCTAAACTCGTAGAAATTAGCCCGGCTCCACTTAACAAAAGCGAACTAGCGTTCGTGAAAGATCTAAGATTTTTTCTGAGGCGAAATCCTGATTTCTGTGAGAATCGAGAAGTTTATCTACTCCGTAACCTTAGCCGTGGACGGGGTGTTGGCTTCTTTGAAGCCGGCAATTTTTATCCTGATTTCATCTTATGGTTGGTATCCCAAGGTAAACAAAAAATCTTGTTCATTGACCCCAAAGGAATCCGTCATCTATCGGTGGATAACCCGAAAATTCAATTCTTCAAAACGATCAAAGAGATTGAAGAGCGTTTAGATGATCGAAATGTATCCCTTCATTCTTTTATTATCTCTAACACTCAATCCACCGAGATGAGCCGAATGTGGAGCATCTCCAAACAGGAACTTGAACATCTGAATATCCTTTTTCAAGAGGAAGACAAGTATTCTTACATCCAAAAGATGTTTTCTGCAATTTAGTGGATTCATGGAAACCAAGATACTTTATGTTTCTCCACATAGAATGATTGGATACGATCAGCACCAATGAAGTTCCACAATATCTCATAGATCGGTAATATGCACTTTTTATACGTGATGATGATTTCTCACGATGACCAACTCATTCACTCCTTGATGACTCATATCTCATCATCAGAGACTCGAAGATCAAGTGACTGAATATTCATTTCATGTTCCATCGTTGGTTGAACAACCATATTCCATTTCGATTCTATGAACCTTGATTTTCAATTATCAGAGAAGTGGTATCCAAAAGGGCATGTGATTGAATGTATTGACGCTCATACCGAAGGTGAACCTCTACGCGTCATTTTATCAGGATTTCCTCAACCTGAGGGAGATACGATTCTTGCACGCCGAAAGAACTTGAAAGACTCTTTTGACTCCTTCCGTACTGCCCTGATGTGGGAACCACGCGGACACGCTGAAATGTATGGATGCTTACTTACCGAACCCATAAGTAACGATGCAGATTTTGGGATATTATTCATGCATAATGATGGTTACAGTACCATGTGCGGTCATGGAATTATTGCAGTGGTCAAGGTCGTTCTGGAAACTGGAATCCTGCCCATCATTGCTCCCGAAACATGCGTGACCATTGACACTCCTGCTGGCCGCGTTACCGCCTTTGCCCTCATAGAAGATGGTCATGTACAATCGGTTCGCTTCCATAATGTCCCGTCGTATGCACATGCATTGGATCAGTCGGTCGATGTACCAGAACTAGGAATTGTACCGTATGATCTTGCTTATGGAGGAGCTTACTATGCCTTTGTTCATGCCAGTGATCTAGAACTT
The DNA here is from genome assembly GCA_026708685.1 of Bacteroidota bacterium. Taxonomy (GTDB): domain Bacteria; phylum Bacteroidota; class Rhodothermia; order Rhodothermales; family Bin80; genus Bin80. Next base: position 23,056 of record JAPOUL010000016.1, on the reverse strand, counting down.
GTAACAGATCCATCACATACCAAAGATCTCGTTCATTCTGGAATGTTGATCAAACAGACCATCACCGAAAACACAACCATTGATCATCCATTTGAACCCGATGTAGGCTTTTTGTATGGCGTGATCTTTATTGGTACTGCTGAATCTCCAGATGCCCACACCCGGCATGTGTGTATCTTTGCCGACGGAGAAGTCGACCGCAGTCCAACGGGGACTGGAATCAGTGGACGATTAGCCCTTCTCCATGCCCGTGATCATCTTGAGATTGGGCAAAGCGTACGCATTGAAAGTATTATTGGCAGCTCCTTCACGGGGCAGGTCATTGAAGAATGTACTTTTGGCCCCCATCAAGCCATCATCCCAGAAATTACTGGGACTGCTTTCATCACTGGACATCACACCTTTCTGTTAGACGCAACCGATCCTTATCAACACGGCTTTCTTGTTCGTTCATCTTAATCCATGCCTACACTACGAATCCTATCCAAAAAAGATATAGCATCTGCAATATCCATGAAGCAGGCCATTGATCTTATGCGTGAGGGATTTATCTCGCTTGCATCTGGATGGGCTCATGCTCCAGTACGTATGAATATGCCTACCCAAGAAGATGGTCAGCGTGCATTATTCATGCCTGTCTTCTCACAGGACCTGGATCAGATTGGACTCAAGGTGGTGACCGTCAATCCAAAAAATCCACTCTACGGACTTCCATTCATTCACGCATTCATTACCGTCAGTGATGCATCAAATGGTGTTCCTCTTGCACTTATGGACGGCGAGTATATTACATCACTGCGAACTGGTGCAGGAAGTGGACTAGCCACTGAAATCCTCTCTCGCCCTGAATCATCGGTATTGGCACTGTTTGGCACTGGTGTTCAGGCACATACTCAACTAGAAGCAGTCTGCACCGTACGCCCGATTGTCAAAGTCATTGTCTTTGGACGAACACCAGAGCGAACCGATCAGTTCATCAACACCATTAGAGATCGCTATGCAATGGATGTGGTTCGTGCAAAATCACCCATAGATCTCATGGAGGCAGATATTATATGCACGGCTACGACTTCTCTTACGCCCGTCTTTGAGGCAGAGCATATAGCTCCTGGCACTCACATCAATGGAATCGGATCCTATAGACCAGATATGAGAGAAATTCCCAGTGAAGTCATTGCAATGGCAAAAGTGGTTGTAGACCAACGAGAGGCATGTTTGCGAGAGGCTGGGGATCTCACGATTCCTATTCAAAAGGGGCTCTTTGACACATCACATATCCATGCTGAATTGGGAGAGATTCTGATCAAACATCAAAAGGGACGCAACAATAGCTCGGAAATTACTTTTTTTAAGTCGGTTGGCAATGCAATTCAAGATCTGGTTGTGGCCAGCTTTCTGGTAAAGACAGCTGAAAAAACGAATCTTGGAACTGAAGTAGATCTATAATGGATTCCATTACAGGGGCACCGCTCTGATGGAAGACTACCTGCCAAAGATCACAAATCAGTCTTGTGGATACGGATCACAGTTACTGGTGAACCCCACATGACGGTGGTCATCACATCACGTTGTATCCTGAGGACAAACTCCACCGCAGTTCCATCTACCTGCAGCGTTTGATCCAGAGGAGTCAATGGATAATATTTTGATCCAGTCGAATCCTGAATGCCAAAGAATCCCCCCTCAAAATCATTCCACACAATCGTGCCCGTTCCATGTATGTCTTGATTCATCTCATTGGAGTGCTCTAGATGCTCATCATCAGGATCGGGAGACGGAGCTGGACGACAGGTCAAGCCTGTCATCGGAATCATCACTATGCAGAGCATGAGAAGCGTTTGATGCATCAAAAAGCCCGATCTTTTCTGGTGAATCCACCACATGCTGAATCCAACCACCCGCTAACACATCTTCACCTTCATAGATCACAACACATTGTCCAGGTGTAATTGCTTTTCGTGATTCAAGGAAGGATACCTGCAATTCATCGCGAGCTGTCTGACGAACCACACAGGGGGCACCAGGATCCTTGTAACGAATCTTCGCCATTGCAGGTTGCTCCTGATCAATGGAAGAATGCTTAACACAGTTGATCTGATGAGCGACCAAGGTTTGGTGAAACAGTTCATCTTGAGTACCGACGGTAATGGTGTTGGTATTGGGATCAATCGATGAAACATACACAGGGTAACCCAATGCAATGTTGAGTCCATGTCTTTGCCCAATGGTATAGAAAGGATATCCTTTATGTCGTCCTACTTCGGTTCCATCCGATAGAATTATCGGACCATTACTGACACTTTTGTCAAGGTTAGGCACTCGATCTCTCAGAAAACGTCGATAGTCATTGTCAGGAATAAAGCAGATTTCGTACGAATCAGGTTTCTGGGCAATGGAATACAGCCCAAATTGTTCAGCCAGATGACGAATCTCTGGTTTCTCATAGTGACCCAGTGGGAAGACGGTTCTAGCAAGTTGATGCTGTGGAAGCCCCCACAAGGCATAGCTCTGATCTTTATTGAGATCCAAACCAGTGGACAGAATAGACCGTCCGTTTTCTTGACGGACCCGAGCATAATGCCCGGTTGCAATGAGTGCACAATCAAGATCATCGGCTCTTTGCAATAAAGCATCCCATTTGATATGTGTGTTACAAAGAACACAGGGGTTAGGCGTTCTACCCGCGAGATATTCATCGGTAAATCGTTCAATCACCCAGTCGCCGAACTCCTTTCTAATATCTACTATGAAATGAGTAAACCCGTGGGTAAGAGCAACCTGACGTGCATCATTCATGGAATCCAGAGTACAACAGCCAACCTCTTTCCCAGTACGATGAGGCACACTTTCGCTGTAATCCCATGTTTTCATGGTGATCCCGATGACTTCATACCCCTGCTTGTGTAGGAGAACAGCAGCTACCGAGGAATCCACTCCCCCGCTCATGGCCACCAATACTCTTTGCTTCATTTACAAAATATGCTTTGAGTATCCACCATCAATGGGCAGAGCTACCCCGGTGATAAAACCAGCCTGCTGACTGGCTAGAAATGTTGCGGCAGCGGCAAATTCCCACGGCTCTCCCAAGCGGTTCAGGGATGCTTGCTCAGCCCATCCTTTCTCAACCTGTTCTTTGGTTTTTCCCTCTTTCTCGGCAAGATAATCTACCAAATGCTGGAGGCGATCCGTACGGGTAAACCCAGGAAGTAGAGTGTTTACAGTAATTCCATCTTTACCAACCTCCTCCGATAGAGTCTTGGCAAATCCCTGTACACCTGCTCTTGATGTATTGGATAGATACAGAGAACTGATGGGCTGTTTTGCGGCAATCGAAGTGAGCATTAGAATTCGGGCATGCCCATCTTGATGGGCAGCCAAGCGCAGGTGTGGTAATGCGTAACGACATAAATTGATCGTGCTGATCAGATTGAGTTCCAATCCATCACGCCAGTCCTCTTCAGTATAGTCATCCATCAGCCCCGTCTTCGGTCCTCCTGCATTGGTGAGCAATATATGCAGGTGCCCAAATCGCTTGACGCATTGTTCAATGCAGAGGCGTACCTGTGCTTCTTCCGTCACATCACAAACAAGCGGGTAAATTTTATCTGAATCAGCCCAATCATATCTACAAATCGCTTCTGCTGCCTTTTGAATTCTGGCTTCATCACGAGAACAAATAGTCACATTGCATCCCTCTCGTGCTAAAGATATAGCAACTGCAAGCCCTAATCCACTACTGGCTCCAGTGATGAGTGCTGATCGCCTCTCAAGTCCAAGATCCATGATATACAAGTTGGTGATTGACTTGAGCCTTTTGCAAAACCTCAGGATCAACTCCAAAAAACGAACCAGAAGAGCATCAGTGCATTAATTTTTTCTAAAACGCAGAGGTTTTGCAAACGCCTCACTTTATAGAGGTAAGTTTAACGCATCAAAACAATTCTATGCCCATTCCATGATGCAAACGATGGAACAAATCATTGATGTCTGAGTATGAACTCTCTTTCTACCACATACCACTACAGGTCAATCACCTCTCCTCTCTTCAAATGTTTTGGTGTTGACCGTGCAGAAAAACTGCCACAACTACCGCTTTGTTATTACCCGCTAATACATTCATGGATGGTAGCTCTTCATCTCTGATGCAACTCCTTTGTGATTTTTCTACACAGTTAAAGATCTCAATGCTTGCCGTGGTATGGGATGCAACTATTTTCAAAAGATTTAATAAAAATCCTTGTTTTGCCCATTTTTATTCGGGCAAATCATTAATTTTCCGTAATAAATTGTACTATATTTATTGAGTGCCTTATTTTTAACGTATTCAAAGTATTTTACCTTATCTTGCAGTGAAGAATGATGATCGTGCTGAATCAGCCTTTCATTGGCTTTATAATTTGAACTTTAGATGAATAAACACCCCATGTAATGTTGCATACTCGTAAAGCTATCAAGACTTCCAATGCCCCAGGGTTTACTGGGCCGTACAGTCAGGGGATTCTAGTAGGTGACACACTTTACTGTGCAGGACAGATTGCTACCGATCCTCGTACTGAACGATTTTCAGATCATACGATTGAGGGACAGACGGACCGAGTCCTGAAGAATCTTGGTGCGGTACTTCGCTGTGCAGGAATGAGTTATGAGCATGTTGTCCACTGTACAATCTTCCTTCGAGATTTGAATGACTACGCCAATATGAATGAAGTGTACTCTCAATACTTCACCGAGTTACCTCCAAGCCGCGAAACAGTTGCCGTATCGGGCCTTCCCAGAGGAGCACTCATCAAGATTTCATGTGTAGCAATCAAATAGTTGATCTCAATTCTGCTTTACCTAATCTCATCTTTCATGGACTCAAGTGTGTTACCTTTTTTCGTATGACCTCCCTACAGTCACATCATATCATCAATCCCCGAGTAAATATTACGTTCTGTTTCGCACATGATGATCTCAAGAAGATGCTCAACTACATGCTTCGTTGTTTCCACCTTCATTCAGTGATCAGGACATATTCATCAGATGTGAAGTACAGAATGAATTCTATCTGAATTCCTTAATTTGGATCTCCCCGCTAATTCCATCAGCTCAATAAAAAACGCCATTCCCGCGATTTCAGCACCACTGCTGTCCACCAAATTTTCTACGGCTGCGGCAGTCCCTCCAGTAGCAAGTACATCATCATGGATTAAAACACGATCATTGGGTTTTACCGAATCAATATGCATCTCTATCGTATCCGATCCATACTCAAGGTTATACGAGACGCTATATGTCTCTCTGGGTAATTTGCCTTTTTTCCGAACTGGAACGAAACTTGCGTTCAACTCAAGAGCAATCATTGGGGCCATCACAAAGCCCCGAGATTCCACTCCAATCACTTTCGTAATATGACTTTCCTTAAAAGGTGCCGCCAGTTGATGTACAGCCAACTTGAGTAGATTCAAATTCGATAATACAGGAGTAATATCTTGAAAATTAATGCCTTGCTTTGGAAAGTTCGGTACGGTCCGAACTGCCTCTCTGAGAATTTGGATCGGGTCGGTCATCGTTGATTACGGAAAAAACAACAAGTAGATGATGGATGTGAGAATTGCTCTGTATTAGAGGTTCCAACTGTGGAATCCGAATACTGGATCACCATGGATTCTCATCATAAAATTGAACTCAAAATAATACTACGTGTTCCCAAGTTAGATAACGATGACAAGATCATTTATTGTTGATTTTGCATCAAGCAAACACTCCTGTGACTGGACTTGAAGTCGAATATTCTGACCTGAGCGGATTCATGTACATACGACAATTTGAAGCCTATTCTGCTTGGTTCATGCTCAAAGTGTGGATAGGTCGTCCATAGGTTGGTTGTTTTATGCTATATTACTAAGAATTATTTCTTCATATCCATCAATGATTCTGATTCTATCATTTTTTTTATGATCAACATGGGGTGCCAGATGACGGTTCACCACGGCTACTGTTCTACTGAACATTGGCCAAATAGCGTACATTCAACCGAGTTGCCGTTCATGCATGGTCTGACACTTCATGGGTAAAGTATCATTTCTCTCTATTGATTGAATCTCATGACATTACAACTGGAGCACTTTTAGTATGACACTACTTGACTGGATTATTATCGGAGTCTACTTCGTGATCGTCGCCGCCATTGCCATCTATTATTCCAGACGGGCGGGGAGAAATACTTCTGAATTTTTTCTCAGTGGGAGGAGAATGACTTGGTGGTTGGCTGGAATCAGTATGGTTGCAACCACTTTCGCTGCCGATACGCCTATGGCTGTCACTGAATTGGTTGCAGAAAATGGGATTGCTGGCAATTGGATTTGGTGGAATTTTGCATTTGGCGGAATGCTGACGGTATTCTTTTTCGCAAGGCTATGGCGGCGTTGTGGAATTCAGACTGATGTAGAATTTGTTGAGGTGCGTTACTCTGGCAAGCCGGCAGCATGGCTTCGAGGCATCAAGGCAATCTATTTTGGACTTTTCCTGAATACCGTCATCATTGGCTGGGTGTCTCTTGCGATGGAAACGGCCATCAAGGTCTTGTGGCGGGATTTGACCATCTTCGGACAAACTTCCTTTTCCATCGGGGGCATCACCATGAGTGCTGCACTTTTTGTGGTGAGCATTCTTGTCATTGCCGTCTCGATTTTCGCTCTGCTTTCTGGCCTCTGGGGAGTCGCTGTCACGGATGTGATGCAGTTTACACTTGCTATGGCAGGCTCCATTCTGATGGCCATCTTCGTTCTTCGTTTGCCTGAAATTGGAGGAATTTCAGGCCTTAGATCTCACTTGCCCCCAGAAACATTCCAGTTTTTTCCATCGCTTGGAGATGTATCCACTGCCACCGCCACCTTTGCCTTGTCCATTCCTGCTTTCGTCGCCTTTATTGGTATTCAGTGGTGGAGCAGCTGGTATCCAGGATCCGAACCGGGTGGTGGAGGCTACAGTGCCCAGCGAATGATGGGAACGGCCAGTGAACGAGATGCAACCTTCTCCGCACTTTTCTTTACCGTTGCTCATTACTGCATTCGCCCATGGCCATGGATTTTAGTTGCATTGGCCTCCCTTGTTCTGTACCCTGACTTAACCCATTCTCGCGAAGGATTCATCATGGTCATGCGAGATGTGCTTCCTGCTGGCTTGTTGGGAATTGTATTTGCAGCCTTTCTGGCCGCATTTATGAGTACGATCTCTACTCAGCTAAATTGGGGCGTTTCTTATCTGGTCAACGATTTCTGGCGTAGATTTGTAAGGACCGATCAGAGTGAGCGTCACTATGTCCTGATCTCGCGAATCCTGACTTTCATTGTTGCCATGCTGAGTATTCTACTTGCAACCCAACTGGAATCCATCAGCCAAGCTTGGGCGCTGATCATTACCGCCTCGGCAGGACTCGGCACCGTTCTGATCCTCAGGTGGTATTGGTGGAGGATCAACGCGTGGAGTGAACTCGTTGCTACTTTAGCACCAATTATCCTTGTGCTCCTGACCTTGTTTGGTATTCCAGTACCGGGCATTCAGGACCCCTTTCCAACCAACCTATTTGTGGTTGTGGGGATTACCACCGTCCTGTGGCTGGTTGCAACATTTGTGACGAAGCCGACGGATGCCTCAACCCTTGAGGCCTTTTACACTTTAGTCAGACCTGCTGGGCCAGGTTGGCATAGTCTAGCATCGTTACACCCAAGTATCAAACCCGATTCTTCCCTAGCCTCTATGATCTATCAATGGTTCGCGGGGGTCACTTTAGTGTATTCAAGTCTATTTGCTGTCGGTTATATGATTTTAGGTGACCTCTGGTTGGGTATCGCAATATCCATGATTGCAGTGGTGTCCACACTTTACCTTCGAAAATCATTCCATGATGAGCCACATACTGCTTAATCATCTGCAGGATTGATCATGCCAGAGTTAATTATTGTTGGAGATCGTGTACTCATTGAGCCCGAAAGTGGAGACCAGCAGACTGAATCAGGTTTGGTACTGCCTGCATCGGTTGCTGAGCGAGATCGAATTGGATCTGGACGTATCAGACAGGTAGGACCTGGGCACTTGATTCCAAATCCTGACTACTCGGACGATGAGCCTTGGGCTGAACCCAAAAAAGTTGGACGATATCTGCCACTGGAGGCAAAAATTGGAGATCTTGCTTTTTATCAGCGAAACGATGGGATTGAATTTTCATATCGGGGCAAGAAGTACATCATCGCTCCACACCATGCCATCCTCGCTCTGGTTAGACCAGATCATGAGGATGTGCTTGTTGAGTTGTTTGATCAAGATCAACGGTAGCTGATATCTTGGTATAGTAGAAATCTTGGGGTATCCATGAATCAACTGTTGAACTAGACACCGATTAACTTGGGCATCCAGTGGCGTGAGAGAGACTTGAACTCTCGACCTTGCGATTATGAGTCGCACGCTCTGACCAACTGAGCTACCACGCCATAGATGATTGAACGGTTTACCAATCCATCGGGTTGCATCGGCAACGATATCAATCTCCATTGAAAACATTATACCTTCATGTTTTGGGATAGAGTCATTGGACAGAAACGAGTTGTTGACTTACTGCAGGGTGCTGTAGAGTCTGGACATGTGGCGCATGCATACCTGTTTCATGGTTTAGACGGTACTGGTAAACGTGCGGTGGCCCTTGCGTTTGCCCATGCACTGCTATGCAAGAGATGTGGGAAGCCTCCCCCGTGCTCATCCTGCAAACAAGTTCAGGCCTTACAGCATCCAGATGTTCTCTTCATGATTCCGCAGCCCAGTGATGCAAAATCTGATGACGTAAACTTTCGGATCCATATGCTTTCAGAAGATCCTTATGCAGCCAATGACTTTAAGCGTGCACCCAACTTAGACAACAGTAAAAAAACGACCAAAGGACTCAAACAGGCACGTTATTCTGTGGATCGCATCAATTTGGATCTTCGCTCAAAAATGGTGATGCGACCATCCATTGGAGCTTATCGTATCGCAATCATTACAGATATTGACGCAATTCACGAGCGAGCGGCGAATGGATTTTTGAAGCTTCTGGAAGAACCCGGCCCCGATACCATCTTTATCCTGACCACTTCCCGGAAAGATCTTTTATTGCCAACGATCCTGTCACGGTGCCAACACGTAGCCTTTGAAAATCTATCCTCCGATGACATTGCCACCGCCTTGCAAGAGCGAAATGGACTTGATTCTGGTCTTTCTGAACTTGTTGCCCAAATGTCTCAAGGATCCTACATGCGGGCTGTACAACTTGGACAAAGTGATGAACTCAAGCATGATCGTCAACGCGTCCTGAAGTTTCTGCGTTTCGCATTTTCGGGTCCGATTAGCGAGCAGCTCAACCTCATTACAGAGATCGGCCAATCCAGCCGAGATGGCATCAAGAATTTACTCAAACTCTTACTGAGCTGGATCCGTGATATCAGTCTCTATCAATCCATGGGCGAAGAGGCACCCCTAGTCAATAGTGATCAGAAGCAGCACATCATCAAATTCTGTCGCAACCTTCCAGACGCAGACTTAGAGGCGATGCATAGACTCACAGAAGAAGCCCTCACGCTGACAGAATTCAATATCAACACCACCTTGCTGCTCACAAACCTCTCCACTCATTTGGGGCAAGCTATGCGATCCTTCCACACTAGAAAACTCTATACCCCCTTGAGTTCTCCATTCCAATCTTGAACATTCAGATTCGTAATACGGTACTTCATGTTTTCCTTGTGCATGGGAATGTACCCGTTGAAGATCAAACATGCATTTCCCTGAGTCTATACAAGTCCTTGCCATCGTCTTTCATGGATGGATGGTGCAATGAATCTCAAGTAACGTAAAGAATTTATCAGTTGCGATTGTACACTTATGTCTCCACCTTTTACTTCATAAAGAACCGATTTGATGAAATCTATGGACCACCCTGTCATCAAGGCTTTCTCTGATATTTCTTTGATCCTCTAATGCAGTCACTTGAAGTCAATGCATCCGCACTCATTCCCTTTGGACAAAAGTACGCTCATGGATGAATGAACCTGGAAAGACGAAAAGCGTTTTCCCATTCTCATTCGTTACTCATTAACCTACTCGAAATATGGCATGTGGTTCAAATGGAACTTGTGGCTGTAGTGGCGGTTCCTTAGGAGGATATGGCGGGTGCAATGATAGTTGCCCCTCCGTCCAGATTTTTGACTGGCTTCCTGAATCCTCCAAGAGCGGTGGGTACGACCACTGTACTCTGGTTGAAGTGGCATTCAAGGGACGGCGTAGAAAAGTTTATCAGAACAATCGTAACCTACCCGTTCGTACTGGAGATGAAATCATTGTCTCTGCTCAGCGGGGAGTTGACTATGGACAGGTGGTGCTGACTGGAGAGCTCGTACATATCCGTTCACGAGATCATTCAAATTATGGGCAGGTCCTTCGCTTGGCTTCATCTCATGATCGTACGATCTATAACAAGAACAAAACATCTGAAAAGGAAGCGCTTGTTGCCACAAAGGCCACCATCAACCGAAGGCAGATTCCTGTTAAGGTCGTTGATGCCGAATGGCAGTTTGACCGGAAGCGGTTGACTATTTTTTACACGACGAAGACCAAGGTTACTTTAAAGCCCGTCATCAGTGAACTCTGCCGCCGCTTTAAGTCTCGCGTGGAATTTTTACGGTTGAACCCTCGTGAGGAAGCCGCAAGGGTTGGCGGACTTGGTGTCTGTGGGCGCGAGCTCTGCTGTTCATCGTGGATGCGTCAAATTCCTCCCGTTTCCGCATCTGCTGCACGAAAAATGCATATGCCTCTGAACGAAGAACGGCTTACTGGACGTTGCGGACAACTCAAGTGCTGTTTAAATTATGAACTTGAACAGTACATGAAAATACTCAAGAAATTTCCTCGAAAAAAATCCAGAGTTGATACTCCTCATGGAACTGGGCATGTCATGAGCATGAATATTTTTTCAAGGTCAATTCGCGTCAAGTTAGATAACAATCTGATTGAAGAAGTTGAACTGGACGATGTTCAAGCTCTACATCGCCGCACACCCCGTGGTAAGAAACCCGCTGGTAAACAACGTAAATCTTAATCCATTTCCAAAGGTCAGATCTCTAATGATCCAGTCGGTTCATTGATCTGATCCAACCCTAAGTCCATCCCCCCTTGTTGGGTTTACTCCTTTGCTCTTGATGAAAAAGAGTCTGTAAACCCGTTTCATCGGCTCTTCCGTGAACTCTAAAATACCTCACATGAGGTCACTGATTCTGATGGAAACATGATTCACATTCAGATTCATTCATTCTCAACGAGTAGTTTGGGCAGTGGTTGATACGGCAAGGAGTTCTTCCATTTCATTGGAAAAAAGAAGATACACTTGGCGTTATTGAGATGAGAAAGCCTCCGGCAGATCATATAAACCTTCATGCTCAATCATGAGCGAAGTTTTGATACGACAACGGTCACAAATGAAGCGTGATCCGCACTGGTTCAGTGACATTTTTGGAGTAACTCATGATGAATTGAAAACAAACATGATTGACGAGATGAAAAATTTTTAATCATTGGTTGAACTTTATGTGTATAAATATCTATATTGTTAATGTTTAGACATTATAAGTTAATCCATTTTCTATTATGGTGGCTCACAGAATTTCAGTGGTTTTTGGTATGTGGACTCCTGCTGTCATGTGGATGTTGATTGTAATTACCCTCTTGATCACTCCCCATGCACACAGTCAATGGGGACAGAATGTGGAATTTTCTCCCTCTGAGAAAGCCCCCTCTTTGTCCGTTATTGATTCGTATCATCTGGTTCAAAATCCTGATTCAGCGGAATATGTGAGTCAATTGATTTCACAGGCGACTACCCATGTGCATACAGATCCCAGCTTGATATCTGAATCAAGTCATTCCTATCTCCAACCCGTCATTCATAGACCAACCAAATTTCAAGGCGATCTTTCCATGGTCTTTTGGTCCGAAGATCATCAATCTGTAATCTTTCCGAATTGGAGTATTGATAGACCGCAGATGCGACAGGTGAACGTTGAAGTCTTGTCCATCGATGACTTGTTCGCAGATACCCACCCCTCCTCCTTATCTGATTCCATTACCGATCATCATCTACTCTCCTACCTTTCAGTTGATACCAATAGAAACAGTACCTTGGAGGTGAGCAAGTCAACCATTGAGCTCAAAGAAGGTGATACTTTTACTGATTTTGATTTCTGGCTAGGTGATGCCTCTACGGGGACTGTCACCGTCAGGATCACCAAGGACTTTGATCATACGATCCCCGTAAAAATGTCTGTCAATGGTACGCCATTAGCAAGCAATCAAGGCACTACTACATTTACAGCTGGAACCTTTGGACGCCAAAATGCCCAACGAATATCACTCACTACCACCAACGAAGATATACTTAGACGGCAGCCTGCTTTCAACGGAGATGATGTGGAATATATAACATTGCAAGCTTCAGGACCTGGGTATGATGGATCATCTCCTGTCACCATAACCCTGCAAGTCAAGGACGAAGAAACTGGGGGCTTGAAGTGTGATGATCCTTCAAATTGTTCCAAAGGCATGTATGAGTCGGACAACCCACAGACACAGGACACGGATAACGAAAGGTTCATAAAAATTAGTTTGACGCAGTGCCCTCATCATTCGATTACTGTCACGCTTAATGCGACATTTCGAAATCCTGCACTGGCCGACAAATTAGAAATCTTGAATTCCCCGCTTGTATTTGACCAGAGGAATTGTAAAGGTTCACAGAATCTTAGATTCAGGGCGAAAAGAGATCTGGATAGTAATGACGAGGAGAGGATTCACATTCAATTGTTAGGGGATGCCAATAGTGGAGGATATGCTGGGATGATGCAATCTTTATGGCTCACTATTGAAGATGATTTTCATGGAGAGGTCGTTGTCGATCCAGAGAACTTGACTGTCGCAGAGGGAGGAAATAAACCCTATAAAGTAAGTCTGAATACACAACCACCGGGGATCGTTACGGTTTCTGTGAGTGGTGCATCTGGAGAGATAACCATAGATACGGATGCCACTACGCCCGATAAACAAACCACTCCCCTCACCTTTACTACGACCAACTGGAATTCACCTCAGACTGTTACGATCTATGCTGCTGAAGATGATGATGCCTATCATGATACCGTCACCTTAACCAATACTTCCTCTGATCAAGATTTTGCATCCGCAAATGTCAAAGTCACGATCGACGATCCAGACAAAATCGGGGTTGTTGTGAATACAAACAAAATAACTGTGCAAGAAGAAGGGGATCCTGTTAACTATACTGTGCAACTGTCTCAAAAGCCTTCTAAAATTGAAACCGTCTCCATCATTCAGGAAGATCCTGTTGAGGAAGTGACTGTGGATACCCATCGTAGCAATCTCACGCAATCAGTGTCTCAAAAAAATCTAACATTCACGCCTGATAACTGGGATACTCCCCAAGATGTGTGGGTTCGTGCTGGGCATGATGATGACGCTGCAGACGATGTAGTGATCCTCAAAAATAAAGGATCTTGGAATAGCAGTGGACCTCAGTATGATAGTCAAACCAGCACCGTAGATGTAACCGTTACGGTGAATGATAATGAAACTCCATCCTTACGGCTGACTCCATCCAATACTTTAGAAGCACTTGAAGGACGCACAATAGACTTTACATTATCACCTTCCACCTCAGTAACCCAGAAGGTAACCCTATGTATTCCAAAACCACAACATGTGACGATCACTTCTAGGGTTGACGCGAATGGATGCTTAGTAAATCCGTCGGATGAGCTATTCTCATTTAAGCCTAAATCATCAAATGATTTAACCTTTTCAGTTTCGTTCTTTGAAGACGATGACACGATTGATGATCTTGAAACGATCACGATCACTGCCTATGGCGGAGAATACGAAGGGATTACCTTAGATTACACCTTCAAGAAAATTGATGATGATAAAGAGGGTCTCATAGTGGAACCTACCGAGTTCACCATTGATGAAGGTGATCATAAAAGTTACGCGGTACGATTAGCAACCATCCCAACTGGTAATGTCTACGTTGCAGTCGGTGGTGCGTCGGGAGAAGTTACCATTGATACGGATCCAGATACATCTGGCAAACAAACCACTCCTCTCACCTTTACGACGGGCAACTGGAACGAACCTCAGGCAGTTCGGGTGTTTGCGGGTCAGGATCAAGATGGAACCGATGATTCGGCCACTTTAACGAATCAAGCCAGTGGAAGCAATTACGATTCTACCCCAGAGATCCTCGTGAAGGTCACTGTGAAAGATGATGATGTTCGGGAGTTAATCTTGCATACTGTTGAGGAAGTCAAAGAGGGGGATCCAGATTGTGAAAATCTCTACATTCAGTTATCCCATCTTCCTCTGGGCGGAGATGTGGAATTGGAGGTTTCTGGCCCTGATCCCGCAATTCCGAGCCTAACCGTTTCTCAAACCTCGGCCAAGATAACCCAAGCCAGTGGAGACCTTGACGCTGGTAATCAAATCTTACTCTGTGCTGTCTGGGACGATAATACAGTCAATGAAGAGGGTGTCCTCACCGTGGAAGCTACTGGGGGTGGGTTTGATGATGTATCTGGTAAGGTTACCGTGCGTGTGATCGATCAAGGTCTTCCTCCAAAGCCTTCGATAGAGGTGAGTAAAACGAGCCTCAAGATCAATGAAGGTGATGCCGACACCTATGATGTCCATTTAGCTATGCAACCATCTGGGAATGTACAAGTGACCATCTCCTCAGACAATGATCATATAACTGTTGATACCGATCGTGATCAAAGTGGCCATCAATCCACACTCTCATTTACGACTGAAAATTGGGAAAATCCGCAGTCAGTGACAGTTATGACTGCCTCTGATGAAGATGCCATTGATGATAAGGCGAAACTGTCTCACCAAGCTTCGGGAGGAGAGTACCAAAATACGTCAGCCGAGGTATCCGTAACGGTGGTGGACTCTGACGTAGCTACGTTAGAGGTAACACCAACTGCCCTGACCGTTGATGAGGATGGAGATGCGAAAATCTATAAGGTAAAGTTAGCAACCACGCCTTCAGCCGAAGTTACTGTTACGGTAGATAATCCCTCTGGCAAAGTGATGGTTGATACGGATCCAAATCAGACGGGGGATCAAAATACACTCACCTTTACGACTGATAACTGGGATGCATTTCAGGAAGTCACGGTCAAGGCAGATTCAGATGATGATACGAGTGATGACCGAGTAACCCTGACCAATACAGCCTCTGGCGGTGATTATGGAACGGCAAAGGCCGTCAATGTCATTGTGACGGTCAAGGATTCTGATACACCCGCCTTGATGGTGTCCCCAGTTGAACTGGACATTGTAGAAGAAAAGAGTACACGTTATACCGTGAGACTTGCAACACAACCGGGTCCATCGGACAACGTCACCGTACGAATTTCTGCATCCCAAGGCGAGGTGACTGTAGACACCGATCTTGTTCAATTGGGCAATCAATCAATCCTCAGTTTTAACGCAAGCAATTGGGATCAGACTCAAGATGTCCGCGTCCATGCAGGCCATGATGATGATACAACCAATGATATCGTCACCCTGACGAACTCCGCCGAGGGTGGAGATTATGGAGCAGCTCCTTCAGTTCCAGTAACGGTAAATGTGACCGATAATGATCAGCCCGAATTAGTAGTCGATCCTCAAAAACTAACAGTATTGGAAGAAAGCAGTCATACCTACAATGTCAAGTTGGCGACTCTCCCCTCGCTGGATGTAACCGTTACCGTTTCTGGTATGTCAGGAGAAGTGACCGTAGATACGAATCCTTCACTCGCGGGCAACCAATCTACACTGACATTCACCCGTTCAAATTGGAATAGCAATCAAATCGTGACTGTTCAAGCTGGTGATGATTCCGACCGAATCAAGGATGATGCAACCCTGACCAATACGGCTTCTGGAGGCGAGTATGCAACTGCTACTCCCATAGATGTTGAGGTAACGGTGACAGACAATGATAATGTTGGACTAGTCGTAACTCCGTTGCAGCTGGATGTCACTGAGGGAACAAGTTCTTCCTACAAAGTCAATTTAGCCACTGCTCCGTTGGGGACTGTTAGAGTTTCAGTCTCTGGTGCTTCTGAAGATGTGACCGTGGATACCGACCTTGACGCATCGGGCGACCAGACCCTTCTGGAGTTCACAGCTACAAATTGGGACAAGCCCCAAAGTGTTCATGTGAGTGTAGAAATCGACGAAGATGCAATGGATGATCCCCCAGTTACCTTGACCAATACAGCAACTGGGGCTAACTATGGATCCGCCGATCCTGTGAACGTGAGGGTTACTGTTGATGACAAGGATACTCCATCCATCCGAGTGAGTCAATCAAGTTTGTCGATCAAAGAAGAAAGCACTATGTCCTACACCGTAAGACTGTCTACACAGCCAACAGCAACTGTGACAATTGATGTGTCCGTTTCTGAAGGACAGGTGGCCATTGACACCGATCCCATTGTAACTGGCAATCAATCATCTTTGACCTTTACAACGGCAAACTGGGACCAACCCAAATCCATTATGGTCCTTGCTGGATCGGATGAGGATGCAATCAATGATCAAGTGACTCTCACCCATGATTCCTCTGGTGGTGATTACGATGATGCTGATCCCGTTATCGTAGCTGTGACAGTGGATGATGATGAAGATGTGGCTATACAGGTGAGCAAATCATCATTGACGATCAATGAGGGATCTACCGGGAACTATACCGTCAGCTTAAGTTCTCAACCATCATCAGTGGTGACCGTGAACATTACCGGGGCGCAAAAAGAGGTCACCGTTGATGCGGATGCAGTTACAAGCGGTCTTCAATCAAGGCTAGTTTTTTCAACCATCAACTGGAATGATCCCAAGACGGTCACTGTGAGTGCTATGAGGGATGATGACGCTAAAAATGAACACCTGACCCTCACCCATACAGCTACCGGGGGAGACTATGGATCGGCTCAACGAGTAGACCTGAAATTAACCATTAACGATACGAATGAGCCCAAGTTATTCACCTCTCCAACCTCTTTGAATATCCAAGAAGGCCACACTGGAAGTTTTACAGTCAAACTCAGTACTGTGCCGATTTCACAGGTAACGGTTACTGTGAATGTATTGGGGACTGGTATCCGACTGGAGAACTCTCCCACCATGTTTACTCTCTCTGATCAGAATCAGATTCAGAAAATTGACCTGTATGCTCTTAAAGATGACGATGCTCTGCCGAATGATCGGGTTTCCATACAACTAAACGCACGGGGCGGTGAGGATTATGACGGAGTTATTGAAACGATTGAGGTAATCATTGATGACGTTGATCAGCAGCGAATTGAGGTATCCGAAAAAGATTTGACCATTCAAGAAGGTGGTCCATCATCAACATTCAATGTTCAATTATCATCAAAGCCATTGACTAATGTAACGGTGGCTATTTCAGGGCATGAAAATTCGGATATAGACGTATCACCCAACCGACTGACCTTTACTCCAACAGGCCCACAAGCGTGGAATGTGCCTCAATCCGTTACCCTTACTGCTGTGGATGACCCTGAAGTTGCCAATCAGCCCAACATCACACTCACACTCAACGCACTTGGAAGTAGCTTTGAACCAGCTTCTGTGGAAGTTGAGATCATTTATGACGATAAGGTAGTCATCACCATTGAAGATACGTCTGTCCGAGAAGATGCAGGTCTCATTCAGGTACCCGTATTTCTGAGTGCACCCCTTGATCAAGTAGTGACCGTTCAGTATCAATCAGAAGACGGGTCCGCCAAGACTGGTGAGGATTATACGTCCTCAAGAGGAGTTGTCATCTTTGATCCCGGTGGAACGCAAGGAGTCATTCAGTTTGTCATTGCAGATAATGAAGAGATAGACGGTGACAAAACGTTTTACGTCAAACTTGAACATCCCAGCCCTTCACAGAGAGTCATCATCGGTGATCATGAAGCCATCGCTACGATTATAGACGATGAAGGTAGTGCAAGCGTCACGATTGATGATGCGATGGTGAGCGGGGGTGATGGATTTTTGACCTTTAACGTACATCTGTCTCATCCAAGCCCCTACCCGATTACGGTTCAGTATCATACTCAAGACGGGACTGCTACGGCCGGTCAAGATTACGCATTGATGACTGGGGAGTTACGTTTTGACCCGGGTATGATTCAACAAACGATTGAAGTATCCCTATTACAGGACGATCAGGCGTTGCATGAAAAAACGTTTTTCGTTCATCTTGAATCTTCCGACTCTGTGAGAATAAACAAATCTGTGGGCCAAGCCGTCATTCTGAATGATGATCCTTTCCCAATTGATTCATTCCGACCGGCTTATGTGGCATATACAGCCCGATTCATTCGTACTGCATCTGTCCATCTCACCGAGGCACTCCTAGAGAGATTACAACCGATGGCCCCCACCTGCTCGGCTACTCAACGCTCAGATATAGTCCAACTTTGGCATGCCAACTCCACTTGGACTCCATCCTTAGGTGAATTACTGTCAGGTTGCAGAATCTCACAAGCGACTGCTGTATCAGGAGGCAGTTTTGGCGTCTGGGGGCGAGGAGCATTCCGACGTTTCAGTAGCCGCGATGATGAATCCTTAACCATACATGGAGATGTTTCAACTGCAATGCTGGGAGCGGACTATCGCTGGAACGCAGGATGGCTTTTTGGAATGATGATTTCCCACAGTCAGGGAGATGGGTCCTTTGAATTCTATGGAATTCCCAGAGATATCAATTCATCTCTCACAGGAATCTATCCTTATGTATCCTACGAAGGTGAAGACTGGAGAGTATGGATGGGTGGAGGCTATGGTCAGGGAGATTTTGAAGATCACCTCTTAGATGAAGACCTGACATCCACATATGGATCGCTTGGATTAAGAGGTCATCTTGCATCGGTCAATTCTACTCAAGTAGATTATTTTGGTGATGTTCTCTACGCTGATGGCAAGATAGATTTCGATGGAATCCGGGTAGAAGTGGTTCGGGTCCGTTTAGGAATGGAAACTGCTTTCAGGATCGCTGATGGGATTCTCCCCTTCGTGGAGGCAAATATACGTCAGGATGGCGGAGATGCTGAAACGGGCGTAGGACTGGAAGTTGGGGGTGGAGTACGGATTGCCTACCCACAATGGAACTTGCATGGAGACCTGCGCTCCCAAAGCCTTATCCTCCACAGTACAGAAGGGTTCACCGAATGGGGTGTGTCTGGATCCATTCAGTTCGGTCATCCATCCAAGGGCTTAATGATACGTCTGCGTCCATCCTATGGGCTAAGTCAAGGGATGAGCTTGTATCGTCAGCAAACGATTCTGGATGCAAATCCACCCAGTTCCAATCTGCATCGCACAGATGTAGAATTGGCCTATGGAATACCCCTCAGCCATGGAACTGCCCGTTCAATCGTTGGAGTTACTCAACTATCAAGTGGTCAAGTCTTTCGATTGGGTGGCGAACTACGACCGTGGGAATGGATGTCAGTAGGGATGTCAGGATTAACCCACTACCATAACGCCACCTTTGGAAATGTGAGTATCCATCTGCAAAGCTCATTAAAATTTTAGATTACAGAGGATAGTCCTCAGAGTCAGCAGGCTTCATTTCTTGACAACGTTACTATCTATTGACAGACAATCATGGGGAATCTGTCGGATGACCATGCTATTGAAAGTCAACAACCTACTTCTACTGATCATCCTTCGCGGCAGCTGCCACGACCTGTTCTTGGACATTTCGAGGCATGGCCTGATAGTGGCTGAAGCGTGCAGAGTGAATTCCCCTACCCTGCGTCATAGAACGAACTCGTGTGGAGTACTGGTAGAGCTCGGCTTCAGGAACCTGCACGAGAATTTTTTGCAGATTCCCCTCGGATTCCATTCCCTTGATCATAGCACGCCGTCCATTGAGATCGCCCATGACATCCCCAGTATAAGCATCAGGAACCTTTACCTCTACATCATGGATGGGCTCTAAAATGACGGGCTTCGCTTTTCTAAAAGATTCACGGAAAACCATGCGTGCGGCTGTCCGGAAAGCATTTTCATTAGAGTCCACCGAATGCATGCCTCCATCAAAGATCACAAAACGGACATCACCAACAGGGTACCCCGCAACGGGGCCTCTTTGCATTCCCTCCAGAACTCCTTTCTGGATGGCTCCAAAAAATCTACGCATGTCAATCACGCCTCCGACTATCGCATCAATAAATTCAATCGTTGACCCCCAAGGAGTTGTGGACTGAGCGACATTGCGAACGTTGATGTCTGGTCGTTTCTGAAATTCTCCATCTAGTGGTTCAATCAAAACAGAAATATCAGCGAATTGTCCAGCACCTCCGGTCTGTTTTTTATGTCGGTAGGAATCTCTTGCCTCCACCGTGACCGTTTCACGGTAGGCAACACGAGGTTGAATATATTCCACTTCAACATTCACCTTAGATTTCAATCGAAACTGTGCAACCTTTAGATGCATGGCACCCTGACCTCCAAGCGTGATCTGACTCAGATGAGGCTCATGCAGAACGACCAATGATGGATCTTCGGAGGTAATCTGGTGAAGCCCTTGTGCGAGTTTATCCTCCTCTCCTTCGGTTTTTGCACGAATTGCTTCCCGATAACGCGGTTCAGGGAAAGGAATTGGAGCCACGACCAAACGATCTCCTTTCTTTCGAAGGGTATGATTCGTTTGCGTTTCACGAAGCTTGACCAGTGCTCCCAAATCACCTGCGATCAAGCGTGAAACCGTTTCGCGATCCCTGCCGTTGAGCACATACAACTGACCCAAACGCTCCATCACACCTGATTGAGCATTTTCAAGATCCACACCCGATTCAATGATGCCACGACACACTCTAAAAAATGAATAGTCACCAACATGATGCTCTGCCATGGTGCGATACACAAAAACGACTGGACTTCCATGTTCCTCAGATCTAATCGGATCGCCATCGCTCACTGGAATTGCAGGTGCATCAAGAGGAGATGGAACGACATTATCTATAAAACTCATCAGACGTGCTACCCCTACATTGGTCGTCGCATTCGTGCAAAATACAGGGAACAGTGACCGCTCCAACATTGCATCACGCAAACCTGCCCGCATTTCTTCTTCGCTCAGCCGCTCCGTTTCAAGATATTTTTCCATTAACTCTTCATCACTAACAGCAATATCTTCCACCAAGGAATTGTGTAACTCTTCTGCACGATCTTGATACTCTTCTGGAATCTCGCTATAGATAGGAGCATCCTGAGAGCCAGGCTTGAAAGTGATCTGCTTCATCACCAATACGTCAATCAGAACATTGGGGGCTGCGGTAGGAAATTGCACTACAGTTATCCCAGATCCAAATCGATCCCGCATCTGGGTGATCAGTGAATCAACATCGGCTTGTGGTCTATCAATTTGATTGATCACAAACATCAATGGTTTTTCATTTTCAGCCGCAGCACTCCATGCCAGTTCGGTTCCAACTTCAACGCCCTCTTGGGCATTCATGACGAAGATAGCCGTATCGGTCACGCGTATCGCAGCGACCACTTCCCCCACAAAATCTGGATAGCCGGGCGTGTCAATGATGTTGATTTTATGATCTTTCCATTCAACATGCAAAAGACTGGAGAAGATAGACATCTGCCTCTCCTTCTCACTAGGCTGATAATCGCTGACCGTGGACCCTTCAGTCACAGTCCCTAGCCGCCGGGTCTTATTGCCCACAAACAGCATGGATTCCGCCAAGGATGTTTTTCCACTCCCTTGATGGCCTACCAGAACAACATTACGAATCTGTTCAGGATGGTATACTTTCATTGGTAATTAGTCGTTAATTTTAGGTTGAATTGAACAAAATATAAAATAGACACGACATTTTATCTACTTTTGACGAATATTTTCTTCAAAAGAGAACACATAGGTTCTAAATCGTTTAAACGGAATTGGAATACTTTACAGTTATGAGTTGGTTCAAAAGAACAAAAAAGGGAATTCTTACTAGCCGTAGTGGGCATCACGAAATTCCAGCTGGGCAATGGAAAAAATGTCCAGCCTGTGGAGCCATCTGTCACCTTAGGGAACTGGACACGAATTTTCAGATCTGCCCAAAATGTGGCTACCACCGAAATCTGAGTTCCTCAAAATATCTGTCTCTGTTGCTCAACAAAGGATCCATAGAGTTACAGGATCAAACGATGATTTCCAGCGATCCGTTGCAATTTTCGGACAGAAAAAAATACTCTGAAAGACTCACTGCAACTCGAAAAAAGACTGGGCTTCCAGATGCGGTTCAATCTGCAATTGGACAGATGGAGCACCATACGGTATCCATTGCAACCATGGACTTTTCATTCATAGGCGGATCCATGGGTTCGGTCGTTGGTGAAGTGATTACCCGCACCATCCGCCGCGGGGTAGATCAAGACATTCCAGTGATCGTTGTTTCACAGAGCGGAGGCGCTCGCATGATGGAAGGAGCGATCAGTCTGATGCAGATGGCAAAAACCAGTGCACATATTGCAAGGCTCAATGAGAAAGGAATCCCCTATATCTCTATTTTAACCAACCCTACCACTGGTGGAGTCACCGCTTCTTTTGCCATGTTGGGTGATATCAATATTGCTGAACCCGGTGCACTCATTGGATTTGCTGGTCCTCGCGTGATTCGTGAAACGATTGGACAGGATCTTCCCAAAGGATTTCAGAGTGCGGAGTTTTTGAAAGATCACGGTTTTGTAGATATGGTGGTGGACCGGCGGCAACTTCGACGTACCGTCATTCATCTACTCAATCTTCTTCTTGAGCCTGCCCAGAAAAAGAATCCGGTTTCTCAAACTAAATGAAATTTTCTATCATCTCCATCAATCTGAATCTCTTCAAGAATCATTTCTTCCAATCGTTGTTGAATGAGCCTTTTGCAAAACCTCTGTTTTAGGCGAATTTAACTGATTTTTTGTGAAT
>JAPOUL010000043.1 GCA_026708685.1 Bacteroidota bacterium | reverse complement strand
CACGGATCGTTTACCCTCTTTTTCGTGCTTCACCCACTTAAAAAACGGAAGCCCCGAGAATTTTACAGATGCTCACACATGATTAGGTGTGATTGGTTTCTAAATCTTACACTGTCATCCCCCTCGATCATCAATTTGAACACTATGGATTTCATAGATTCCAGTGAATTTGGTTTGATGAACACTATCTCTCAAATCAACCATGTGCCGAATAATTCAATCACTTCAAGAATGCTTGGGATCATACCTAAGTTGATAAATGCTTTGGCCAGGGTTCCATTGATGGCCTACCGAAAACAAAAACAACTGCGATAGGATGGCTAATGAGATTTTACATAAAATTTGGAATGTAGATACAGGAATTGAAGACTTTACAGAGGACCCAAATGAGTTGGCATCTTCAGAAGTTCTTGGAATCAAAGCAAGTTGGGAGAAACAAAAGCATCAATTGAAAGAAAATCAGGAGTCAATTGATGAGTTTATTGAAAGGCTTGGCCGAGAGTGGGCGATTGAAACAGGAGTAATTGAAAATCTTTATTCCATTGATAGAGGTGTGACCACAACACTCATTGAGTATGGATTTAAGCCAGAGTATATCCATCATGGTTCGGTCAATAAACCACGGGAGTACGTTCTTAGTTTGCTTAAAGATCAAAAAGACTCCTACGATGGTTTGTTTGCCTTCATCAAAGGAGATCGACAACTCACGACCTCGTACGTCAAAGAACTGCATGCTTCCTTACTCAGGGGCCTGGAAACTGCAGAAGGAAGAGATATATTTGGGAGATCTTAAAATATTCCCATCATTAAAGGTGACTGGAAAAAACGCAAAAATTTTCCAGTTCGCGACGGTGTAAAATATGTTTATTGTTCTCCAGAACATGTTCAATCCAAAATGGATCGGTTGCTTCAGCTTCACAATCATCATATTCAAGATGGAGTTGCAGGTGAAGTTCAAGCCGCATGGTTGCATCATAGATTTACCCAAATCCATCCATTTCAGGACGGCAATGGGCGAGTAGCTAGGGCTCTGGCTTTATTGGTTTTGCTCAAAAACGGATTGTTCCCTCTGATCATCACTAGAGATGACCGAGCAAATTACATTAAAGCACTTGAAGAAGCGGATAATGGCAACCTACAATCCTTGATAAATATCTTTGTAAAGTCGCAGAGGATGCAGTTTAGAAAAGCCTCTAAAACTGGAGAAATTACGTATAGAAGCATACCAAGTACTGATTCTGCGCTTACAATTCTTCAAGCATCCGCCAATGCATACAATGATAAATCAAAAAGAAAACTATTAAGTCACTCGTCGGAAATCGAAACAGAATTGAAAAGCCAACTGAATAAGCTCGTTCCCAAAATCAAAGATATTCTTGAACAAATTCATTCCCCAACAACTGTATATATTCAGGAATCAGATGAAAAAACAGATCACTACTATCGCTATCAGATCATCAATAATGCTAAACTTTGGGAATATTATGCGAATACTGATATATATCGTTACTGGGTTGATTTACGCATGTATTGGACTCGGAGGGCACGCCTCGTATTTAGTATACATGGAATAGGAAAGCCTACTAACCTTGAAGCATTGGTATGTTCTCCATTTCTAGATCTTAAAGATATTGTTAAAGATGACGAAGAGGCAATGACATTACTCATTCCTGTGGCTGAAGATGGATTTATTTTCTTCAAAAATGAAGAATCAGAGCAAATTAGGAAGCGTTTTCTGATGTGGTTGGATCAGGTATTGAGTACATTTTTGATAGAATTATCAAGGAATCTGTAGAAGTATTCATGGTCCGATGACATACTGAACGCAATTATGGCATGGATTTTCATCCACAAGAGCAATGAAGCATGTATCAGAAATCACCCTTATTCTATCAAAATAATCGCAGCGTTATAACTGGTCAATAATGGCTTGAATTTTATCCAGTTGTTCCATTTTTTCTAGGTATTCTGAATAAGCATTTTTTGCTCCCTTGATCAAGGATTGGTAATGAACAACCCGACTTCCTGGAGAAACTGCCTCCATAGATGCTTTTAACCTACCTGGGTTATCTTTTTCCTCGTCAAGAGGCTTTCCAAGTACAAAAACAACTTCAATATCAGGAGAAATCTCTCCCTCTTCTAACAGAATTCTTTTTAGTTTATCCACATATGTTTGGCCCTGTTGAAGTAGTTCAAGAAGCTTTACTTTTCTATGTGCCCGTTTTAATTCAACAATAATATGTCTTCCTGCAATGGTTCGATAGGCGATGTCTACACGGGCAAGTGCATTTTTTTCGTCTGGATCATCTATGATTACTTTGGCCTGAGTTAGCCGTGATTCCATTCGAGTACTGGAGGTAACGGCCTCCCATGCTGGATCTAATAACCATAAATTGTTAAAGAGATATTTTTGAATCCGTTGCTCTTTAACATTCTCGTCAATGAGATTCTGAAAAACTTCGATAACATCAAGGCGTGATTTAACAATGTCTCGATAATAGGAGGCCTCTAATACGTCTCTGTATGCCAGAATTTTTAAGAGTTTACCGGTATTAGATAAGTTCTCAACTAAGGTCTCCGTAGATCCACGGAGTTTCATTCGTTCAAACGCAAGGATTCCATGTTTATACAAAATCTTACGATCGTTTTCATCATCTAATGGTAGAGTCCCTAAACGGACCATCAGTTTTTCTGCCTGCTCTCTGAGCCCTTCATTGAACGATTCAAACCATTCTACCAGAGCTGGAACTCTGTCTTGAATCTCCTTAAGACTGTGATCTCCTCGCCATTTTGTCCAATACACCTCCACCTCTTGAAGGCGGTTCTTAAGAAAATTCAATATTTCTGTAAAGCGAGGATCATCCTCTTGGATACGCTGGCGATCGCTTGTCGCTATATCAGGTTGATGATTATCATCTAAAAAATCAGCCTCAATTTGCCCCGTCAGATATTTGGTGTATAGCCTTCCATCATTGACTTTGTCGAGGATATTTTCATGAAAAAGGCGCCCTCGCGAAAAAATCACAATACCATTGAGGCTACCTATATCCGAACGGTCAAGTTGCTTAGGTTTGTGAACTGTAGCAATCCAACCTCGGATGTTCCATTTTTGAGGCCACTCGCCAATCCGGTTTGAAAGATTTTTTTGCATGTCAAGGTTTGGCATAGATTGCTCGTCTAAATCCGTGTCTCCAAATGTCCACAAAAACTGAAGATTCGCGAGTTCTTCCCGATCTTCACGGGCGATCAGCTCATTATTGATGGTAATTCTAAAATCATTTGCATCTCCAATAACGGTAAAACGGCGTGCTAGCCTTTTCCGTAGAGCAGTAATACCGGGAGATAGCCTCTGCCTTTTCACTTCCTTGAGAGTAATTTGAGTACCTCTTGTGAAGCCAACTTCATTACAATCTAATGGCTCTGGAGAGTAGGTTTGTTGTCCAGTTTCAATGGCTTCTCTGATTTGATTAGTACTCATGCAGAAGCCATAACACTGGCCATCTTTTATGGATCTTACTTCAATGATTTCTGCAATGGAAAACAATGAGAGTTTTCCAAGTCCCTTTCGCCCCATGACTGGCCTCCCTCTAAGTGTATGGTTTCCATTATTGCTATCGTAATCTCGCCTGCGATACCCAACACGAAGGAATTTCTGATTTATGTCCTCAACAGTCATTCCGATACCATCGTCAAGAATAGAAATTTGTTTAGATCGTTCATCAATCGTGATGGTCACATTCTCTGCATCCGCATCCCATGTATTGGCCACGACCTCCGTTAATACTGCTGCGATGTTACTGTATAGATTGATACCTAAATGATCAAGCACATTTAAGTCAATCGTCATCCGAAAAAGATCTTGATTCATAGGGACTGCTCCTCTTGAATGATGGTAGATTGATCGATTAATTTAAGAAAGGGTTGGTACATATATGTAGAACCTTCTATCTCAGTAAAGAATGACGATTAGCTAGTTGAGCTGTAGTTAACCGTGTTTGAACATATAAACCAAACAACTGATCATGCCCAATCATCATACAAGTCAATCAATAGATATGGAAGACTCCTCATATTATTCATACGTTTCGGGAAAACTTTTCAAGAGTCCATCTCTCCAGAAAGAAAACAGAGTCATGGATTCAATGCCAAATGACCCGTTGTTGGTACCTGCAAAATGAGTCATTCTGTAGGTGCAACGAAATTCATCTCATTCTCCTAAGACCGTAAATAGGTAACCAGAAGGTTTTAAAGCATTTCAAAAATGGCAATCATCATGATACATCCAGTCCTTTTTAATCATGGAGGTTGAAACGTACAGAATAAAATCTTTACTTGTCTTCCTCTGGTAAATTCCAATTGAAATTAGCAAAGGTGTAATACGGTTTGGAACCGGAGAGGCGGCTGATATAAAGAGCTAATTCTCTGAGATGATAGTCTCCCCACATGACACTCTCCCCATATGCAATCTTTGATCCCTCTGGGATATAATCCCAACGCCGCGGCCAATGATAAATGCTATGCAGAAGTAGACCTTGATGTTGTGGATCGGTACTCAGATAAGGGGCTTGAAATAAACTATAAGCGGTCTTACGACCAGCTCTTGTGTATTTGCTTCCTGATTCTCCCATGATTTCACCAAGTCGTAACAACCCCTGAGCAGCAATGGCTGCCGCAGAACTATCAACAGGCTCCTTATCATTAAATGGATCGGCTTCCCTTCCAGACCAATCCCCTAACTCATATAACCCAGGTGCCCCGGTATCCCAGTATGGAATTCCACAGGTTGGTGAACTTTCTATATAGTAATCACACGCATACTGCAGGGTCGTCAATAATTCTTCCTCAATCGTTCCATGACGCTTTCTGATATACTGAGGAAGCATTTTGAAAAACTCCAGCATCTCTGCATATCCTAAAATGATCCAAGCTAATCCACGCGTCCAAGTCGTGAATGGAGAATAGCCCTGTTGAGTAGAGAGACATCGAAAGGTCAAGGAACGAGTATTGAAGATGGCCTCATGAGCAACGCGTCCAGATGAAGAATATCCATCCAACGGCTGATCCGATGAAACAAGATAGCGAGATGTCGTCCGAATGTGAGCAACAATCCTTTCCAGTAAACAATAACTCTCTCCCTGCTCTCCATGAATAACACCCCCTAATAAATAGGCAATGGCAAGAGACCTCAGCGACCGTATCGTATCTGCAAAAAGAGAGTGCGGACCATTGAAAGAGTGTACGAATCCATAACCTTCACCAAGTGCGGTCCACCGATGTGCCTGAACAATTCCACTGGTCAGTAATGCTTGCACATAATATCTACGTTCCCAATCGTAATGAGGACTATACTCTTCATCAATGTGACGGAGAAGGTTTCCATAGGTGCTGGTCACGGTAAAACCATGATCGTGGACTCCAAAATCTGTTAGGCGCGGCTCAATCCATTTTTTGGTTGCTTCGCACCCATAATCATGAATCAGTGGTGATTCAGAAGCCTCCGATTGCAGGATAATAGATCCAATCCTGAAACCTCTTGTCCAGTCGGTCCAGTGTTGAGATGTGTAATGTCCATTACGGGTGAACACCAATGCTTCTGATCCCGAACTATTGCCCGACTCAATAGCACCCAACTTGTGGTCGGAAACAGCCCACATAGTCTTGATGGGTTGTACAAAATCTTCTAAGGGGATGAGTTTAGTAGTATCAATCATGAGTAAAAATCAGTTCAACGGTAGCTGAATGTAATTTCATTTGTTCAAATAGATGAGTCTCTGGGTTATATCCATGAATTCGAGTGATAACTCCATGTTCGGTTTTTTCAAGAGAATTCCAGGAATTGAGCCCCATATGGGGTGCACGCCAGCGATCTGAACATGCAGTACCAGCATAAGAAAATAGCATGTCTTTTCCCGCAATCTGATCGCTACTTGTAAGTGCTATATGCCAATGACCAGCACAAATGACATGTACACCATAGGTGGCAGCTGTCGCAAGAAGATTATACCCACCATGTGCTACATCAGAGTTACTATAAAAGAGACTTAGATCAAGTGGATGATGAGTTGCAAGGATTTTTAATGTGTCTGGTGAACGATTAGAGAAAAATTCTCTGATTCTCGCTTGATGGCGAGCCGTGCATCGGCCGCTTTTAATCGTCAACCCATGAGCGGTATTCAATCCAAGTGCGGCTATATTATCTGCTAAGATGTACGGTTCAAGTTCAGGTGAAATCATTTTCTTATAACGCCTCAATGGGTTGAAAACCCTGAGATCTGGACGATGCCACCATGCGTGAACATCATGGTTGCCTGGGACGACCAGATGGGGGATCGGTAGATTTTGGAAAAATTGATTCGCCTGAATAAACTCAGATTTTCGTGCACGTTGAGTTAGATCGCCAGTAACCAAAACAAGATCACATCGATAGTCAATGATGCTTTGAATCAGATCCTCTACGACATGTTCATAGGAAATCCTGCCAAAATGCAGATCGCTAATGTGTGCAATCCTCATCAAAAAACCTGCTGAGCTCGCTTACATTGATCAACTCTTCTTATCCATTGAGTTGAGTAAATACTCATCCATTCAATGGAAATAATAGGATTCGTATAATGAAACACGGATTAACTGATTTTAAGCCCCTACAGAATCGCAATCCATTCAGACAAGAGGAATACATACCATCCAATAGGTAGCCATCTAACTCCGTAGCCATTACAAAATTCTCACAAAACAACCGATGAAGAATGGTCAACCCAGTCAATTGCTATAAAAGTAAACTCACAGGATTCTCCAATAACTCCTTCAAAGTGGACATAAACCGTGCACCAACTGCTCCATCTACGACGCGATGATCACAAGAAAGGGTGAGCTTCATTCGTTTACCAGCAACGACCGCACCATCTTCAACCACGGGTACATCACGAATGGAACCTATGGCAAGAATGCAAGCATTCGGAGGATTAATGATTGCAGTGAACGATTCAATTCCAAACATACCAAGGTTACTAGTTGTGAAGGTGGAACCTTCCATTTCTGAGAGATCCAATTGTTTGTCTCGGGCACGGGTAGCCAGTGCCTGAATTTCCAGTCCAATCGTTGAGACACTCTTTAAGTGAGCATCTCGGACGACAGGAGTGACAAGGCCATCATCAATGGCAACAGCGATGCCGACATCAACATAATTGTATCGGTGAATAACACCATCTTCGGACGCATAGGTCACATTTACATCGGGATGCATGATCAAACCACTTGCACAGGCTTTGGTAATAAAGTCGTTGAACGAAACTTTAAAGCCACTGGATTTTTCAAGATACTCATTCACCGTCTGACGCTGGGCGATTAACGCACCAACATCCACATCAGCATTCAAATAGAAGTGAGGCGAGGTGTCTTTACTTTCAGCCAGCCGTCTGGCAATGGTCTTACGCATAGAAGAGATGCGAATACTTTCATATCCACGTTCTGCAGACACGGGGACTTGAGGAGATGGTAGACTCGGTTTCAAGACATGAGTGCGGTCAATCTCGGCTTGAATGTCTCGTTTAATAATACGCCCTGATGGGCCAGACCCCATGACATCCACGAGCTTGAGCCCGTGATCGGTCGCCATGCGTTTTGCTAATGGCGACGCTTTGGTGCGACCATTGGTAGAAGATGACTCTTGTGGAGATGCTGCAGGCTGATGCGTTGCTGCTTGCACAACAGCGGGTGGAGCTTCATTGGACGAATCTGGCGTTGATGATGAGTCTACGCCATTTGACTGATACTCTTTCAGAAGTTCTGCAATATCTTCGCCGGCATCTCCAAGGACAGCAATCAATCCTCCTAAGGGAAGAGCATCTCCAGTATTGGCTACTTTTTTGAGCAAGACACCATCATCGTAGGCTTCCACATCCATGGTGGCTTTGTCTGTCTCTACCAGAGCAATCACATCTCCGGCAGAAACTTTGTCGCCTTCCTCAACAGACCATTCTACGAGGATACCCTCTTCCATGGTATCCGTCAGCTTGGGCATTTCTATGGCAATCGGCATTCGTGAGTATAGGTTAGTTGGGTTCAATTCAGATACATGACCTGACGGCAGGCATGATAGACATCCTCTGCACTCGGCATGTAATACTCAATCAGGCTTTTGGCATAGGGAGCAGGTGTATCCTTGGCAGTGACCCGATGAACGGGTGCATCAAGGTCATCAAATGCACGGGCCTGAATCTGGAAAGCAACTTCAGAGGCAACACTTGCAAAAGGATTGCTTTCATCAACAATCACACAACGGTTTGTTTTTTTGACTGAATGGATGACTGTATCCCAGTCAAAGGGACGAATGGTACGCGGATCAATGACTTCCGCAGCATAGCCATCCTTGGCAAGCATGTCGGCGGCTTCCAGTGCTCTCCAGTAACTTTTGTTATGTCCGATAATCGTTACCGCATCTCCCTCACGGGCAATTCGTGCTTTGCCAATCGGGATGGTATAGTCCTCGGCTTCAGATACCTCCCCACGCATTCCATACATGAATTCACTTTCCAGAAAAACAACGGGATCGTCATCACGAATGGCAGATTTAAGGAGTCCCTTCGCATCATCCGGGTTCGAAATGGAAATCACCTTGAGACCTGGAAAACAGCTGTACAGGGCTTCGACAGAGGTGTTGTGCGTGGCCGCCAGTTGCCCTGCGGCACCATTGGGGCCGCGAAAGACAATCGGGAATGAAAACTGTCCACCCGACATGTACCTGATCTTGGCTGCATTGTTGATGATCTGATCAATCGCGACAAATGCGAAGTTCCAAGTCATAAACTCAATGATCGGGCGAAGCCCGTTCATGGCAGCTCCGAGGCCAAGTCCGGCAAAACCATTTTCACTGATGGGCGTGTCAATGACGCGCCGTTCACCATACCTCTCGCGCATGCCCTCACTGACCTTGTAGGCACCGTTGTATTCGGCTACTTCCTCTCCCATGAGGAAGATGTCTTCATCTCGGTCCATCTCTTCCACCATCGCTGCACGAATGGCTTCACGTAGTTGTAATTCTGCCATGGATTAATGCGTTAAAAAAGGAAAATCTTTTTGGGTATATACATCCTCATAAATCGCCTCAGGCGGAGGCATGGGGCTCTCATCAGCAAATGTAACCGATGCACTGACTTCGGCTTTCACCTCTACATCCAAAACATCCAGGGCTTCAACAGTGATCAGATTGTTTTCAAGGATATAGCTCTTGAGGCGAAGAATGGGGTCTTCATTCTTCTTCTGCTCCAGTTCATCTTTGGTTCGATACTTTCCAGGGTCACTCATGGAATGGCCTCTATATCGATAGGTGCGGATTTCTACAAGAGAAGGCTGTCCCTCGCGGGCAAGCGCGACATGGTCTCGCATGGACTGACAAACACTGAAGACATCCATCCCGTCTACCAGAGACCCAGGCATTGCGTACGAAACCCCCTGCTTAAAAAGATCAGTTTCCGCTGCCGCGCGATCCACTGCGGTTCCCATAGCATACTCATTGTTTTCGATGACATATACAACGGGTAGTTTGTAGAGAGATGCCAAATTCAGTGTTTCGTGAAAGGAACCCTGCCAAACAGCACCGTCTCCGATATAACAGATACAGACCCCTTGATCTTCACGATATTTATGAGCAAAGGCAATACCAGATGCCAGAGGAATATGAGCACCAACAATCCCGTGACCTCCAAACATACGCTTCTCCTTGCTGAAAAAATGCATGGATCCACCTTTTCCATTGGAGCATCCATCCACGCGCCCAAACAATTCAGCCATACATTCGTTAGAGGACATTCCAACAGCGAGAGCAATCCCATGATCTCGGTATGCGGTGATGACTGAATCAAGTCCAGGCTTGAGTGCATAGACCGAACCCGTTGAGATGGCCTCCTGACCAATATATAAGTGTAAAAAACCACCAATTTTTTGTCTGCCATACATCTGAGCAGAACGCTCCTCAAAGCGTCGCTGAAGAAGCATATTGCGATACATGTCCCTTACATCTGCAACGCTCAATCCAAGGTCCGAATGAGTAAAACGGTCACCTGGGTAATGCCTAAAGGTCAGCTGGGTCTCTATGGTTTCATAGGAGATATCGGGCAAACCGTTGGTTGCGACTGCACGTTTCTTCGTCACTGCCATATGATTAGAAAAAGTCTATAATTGTCTTGTAATGATAAGTACAACCCATGTCTACGATTTCAAAGGCCTTTGGATCCATAAGAGTTCTCATTTTGCTCTAAAATGATGAATCATACGCTCGCCATCATCCCAACGTACAACGAAGCGGACAATATTGCAGTCGCATTAGAGCGGGTGATGCGCCTACCGCTGGAGGTGAATGTCCTTGTTGTAGATGATGGATCTCCAGATGGTACGGCAGATATTGTACGCCAAGCCCAAGCAGATTTTCCCGACAGAATCGAATTGATTGAGCGCACAGGAAAACTTGGGTTAGGAACCGCCTATCTGCTCGGATTTGCTCATGCACTCAAGCATGGCTATCAGGTGATCTGTAACATGGATGCAGACTTGTCACACAACCCCGATGATCTGCCAACCCTGGTGAATGCCATCCACACCGATCAGTGTGATCTTGCGATTGGATCACGATACATAGGGGGAGTGCGGGTGGTTGACTGGCCCCTCAGTAGACTCCTGTTGAGCTACTGTGCTGGTTTTTACACCCGCGTCATCACTCGACTGCCCGTCCGTGATGTGACAGCAGGATTTTTGGCCTATCACCGTCAAGTTTTGGAATCCGTTGATCTTGATGCCGTTCGGAGCAATGGATATTCATTTCTCATTGAGATGAAGTATCGCTCTTGGAAAAAAGGCTTTCGCTTGTTTGAGATTCCAATTACCTTCACCGAACGAACCGAAGGCCAAAGCAAAATGAGCCGTGCGATCATTCGTGAGGCAGCGTTCAAAGTATGGGAACTGCGTCTTCGTTCTCTTTTTGGCACACTTTAAATCTACTCTAACTATTCATTCATTGATTCATCATGCCGTTTACGCATTTAGAATTGCCCACATCTGGAGAACCCATTGACTTTTCTGATGGGAACCTCCATGTTCCCGATCATCCGATTATTCCATTCATTGAAGGAGATGGAATTGGACCCGACATATGGGCCGCCGCCCGCTATGTACTTGATCAGGCTGTCACCTATGCCTATGGAAATGACCGCCAGATTCACTGGTTTGAGATTTATGCAGGTGACAAGGCTCACCAGAGATTTCAAGAGTGGCTCCCCCAAGATACTCTGCAGGCCATTCGTGACTATCGGGTCGCCATCAAGGGCCCCCTTACGACCCCCGTTGGTGGTGGTATTCGTAGTCTGAACGTTGCACTACGCCAACAGCTGGATCTCTATGCATGCGTCCGACCGACTCGTTATTTTCAGGGAGTCCCTTCGCCAGTTCTCAATCCTGAATTCATTGACATGATCATCTTTCGCGAAAATGCTGAAGATATCTACGCTGGAATAGAGTTTGAAGATGGAACTGCTGAACTGCAGAGATTCATGGATCTGTTCAAGGAAGCATTTCCTGATCATTTTTCCAAAATCCGCTTTCCCCATAGTAGCGGCATCGGTATCAAGCCTATCTCCGAAGAGGGGACTCAGCGCATCGTACGGGCTGCGATTCAACATGCCATTGACGAGCACAAGCCCAGTGTGACCATCGTCCACAAGGGGAATATCATGAAATACACCGAGGGTGCATTTCGCGATTGGGGCTACAAGGTTGCAGCACAGCAGTTTGGTGCTCAACCCTTGGACGGTGGACCTTGGCATGTACTTCGCCACAACGGACACGAGGTCATCATCAAGGATGTGATTGCTGACGCTTTTCTGCAGCAGATTCTTACGCGCCCCAAAGAGTACAGCGTGATTGTGACCATGAATCTCAACGGGGATTATATATCCGATGCCCTAGCTGCCCAGGTGGGCGGAATTGGAATTGCACCTGGTGCGAACATCAACTACGATTCTGGCTTGGCTCTTTTTGAAGCCACTCATGGAACTGCTCCCAAATATGCAGGTCTTGACAAGGTGAACCCCAGCTCCGTGCTCCTTTCGGGAGAAATGATGCTTCGCCATCTTGGTTGGAAAGAAGCTGCCGATGCGGTGATTCATTGTGTGGAAACGACCATTGCACAGAAACGAGTCACCTATGATTTTCATCGTCTCATGGACAATGCCACTCTTTTGAGTTGCAGTGCCTTTGCAAAAGCACTGGTCGAAAATTTAGGTGCAACCACTTTGGACTAAAAAATACCCGAATCTACATTCCATACGAATTCCGATCCGTCATTCGTTTATGGATTTTTTGTGATGGCACTCATTGTGGAGTTTCGCGTTGAAGTGCGGTTCAACTGATCATCATCACTCTTTATGATTGAAGTTCAAAATCTTAGCAAGTCCTACGGCAGTGTTGAGGCCGTAAAATCCATCTCCTTTGAGGTAAGTCAGGGAGAGGTGGTTGGTTTTCTTGGACCCAATGGTGCAGGAAAATCGACGACCATGAAAATCATGACGGGTTACCTTCCACCCAAAGAAGGAACCGTTCTTGTGGATGGTATTGATATCCGAGAGGACGCTCTTCCCGTCCGTGAAAAGATTGGGTATCTCCCAGAGAGCACCCCTCTTTATTCTGACATGGTCACCTATGACTATCTAGAATTCGTCGCGGCCATGCGTGGGGTTGCTTCCAGTGACCGTGCAAGTCGGATTCGGGCGATGACCAATTCCTGCGGACTGCATGAGGTGCTTTCGAAACGAATTGATGCCCTATCAAAAGGATTTAAGCAACGCGTTGGATTGGCGCAGGCTATGATTCACAATCCTCCGATCTTGATTTTGGATGAGCCTACCAGTGGATTGGACCCCAACCAGATCGTTGAAATCCGGGAGTTGATTCGCAAGATAGGAGAAGAACGAACCGTAGTCCTTTCCACCCATATCCTCTCTGAGGTACAGGCATCGTGTGACCGTGTTATTATCATTGATAACGGTGTGTTGGTCGCCGATGGAACACCCGAAGAATTGCAGGCAGGACTCTCAGGTGAGGAGCAGATTTCAATGACTGTGCTAGACGGTGAAGAAGATGTAGCCGAAGTTCTTGGGTCGTGGGATCTGGCCGAGGTGACTGAGCATGGCGTGGATGAACATGGAGAATCATATTTTATGCTCTCCTCCCCCCAAGATATTCGGTCTGACCTATTCCGACTGGCCGTTGATCACAATTGGACGCTCACTGGTCTGCAACGCAAGACGAAAAATTTAGAGGATGTATTCCGTCAGCTTACCGGCGGATAGTTCTCTCATTGATACCCTCAAGTAAGACGATTTAACTACGAATATGCACCAAACTTGGACGCTAACCAAGCGTGAGTTGAGAGCCTATTTTGACGGTCCAGCAGCCTATGTTGTACTGTGTGTATTTTTAGCCATCACTGGCTGGTTTTTCAGCAACGCATTGTTTCTTCAGAATGTGGCTTCGCTACGTTCTGTGTTTTCGATTGCTCCTTTCATCTTTCTTTTCTTTGTACCAGCACTCACAATGTCTTCCTTTGCTGAAGAGCGTCGTGCTGGAACCCTTGAGTTACTCTTAACTCTGCCTGTTCGGGATTGGCAAGTCATTCTCGGGAAATTACTCTCGGTTGCCCTTCTTCTGATGATGGCCATTTCTCTCACCTTCGTCTATGCGATTACATTGGCTATTTTAGGGGATCTGGACTTAGGAGGAACTGTTGGGGGATACTTGGGACTGTTTTTGTTAGGTGTTACCTATGGAGCCATTGGAATTTGGGCTAGTAGCCTTACCCGGAACCAGATTGTGGCCTTTATTCTGGGATTTGCCATCATCTTTCTGCTTTTTTTATTGGACAAGATTACGGATTTTGTACCTGGGCAGATTGGAATTATCATGCAGTATCTTGGGGCTGATTATCATTTTCAGAATTTGATGCGTGGTGTGATTGATACCCGCGATATTCTGTACTACCTATCGGTGACAGGATTTGCATTTTTGCTGACCACTTACACCTTGGCCAAGCGGCCAGAATAGACGATTTGTGACGCAAAACCATGAAAAGAGACGTAACTACACAAACGACCTTAATTCTCGCAGCTGCGATTATTGTAGTGATTAACCTTATCGGCCTCAATATTTTTGGCCGTTTGGATCTCACCGATGATCGGGTCTATTCTCTTGCGAATGCCTCAAAAGAGATGGTCGAGAATCTGGATGACCCGATTGCCATAACGGCTTTCTTTACTGCCGATCTTCCTGCTCAATTGGCATCAAACCGGCGATTTTTGAAGGACAAACTGGAGGACTACCGTGCCTATGGTGGACAAAATATTGAGTACCGGTTCATTGATCCAGGCGAGGATGAAGAAATTCGGGGAGAAGCCGCCCGTTTGGGGATTCCTCCCGTACAGATTCAAGTGGTTGAAAGTGATAATGTGCAGTTGAAAAATGCATATATGGGGATTGCGATTGAATATGAAAACAATCGTGAAACGATTCCAGTGATTCAGGATCTGTCTTCGCTGGAGTATGATCTGACCAGTGCTATCCGACGCTTGACCCGTGAAGAAAAACCCGTTGCAGGTTTCTGGTCAGGTCATGGAGAGCCAGACCCCATGCAGGATATGCCTGCTTTGCAACAGAGCCTGTCGACGAATTATGATGTTCAGATCGTCACGGATGCCGATTTGATAGGATCTGCTCCTCCCGATGTACTGCTCATCGTTGCACCTACGGATACGATTCCCGAATCGCATCTTATGGCATTGGACAGTTATATTATGGATGGTGGGCGTGTTGGATTTTTACTGAACCGCATCGCTGCCAACCTGCAGGCAGGGCAAGCATCGGAGTTATTCATTGGGATGGATGACCTTCTGGCAAACTACGGAATTGTGATCACCCCCAATCTGATCATGGATGAGGAAAGTTCGGTGGTGACGGTACAGCAACGTCAGGGATTTTTCAATATTTCCCAGCAGATGCAGTATCCCCTCTTCCCCGTTTCATCACGATTTAACACCGATAACCAGATGGTAAGCCGGCTCCAGAATCTGATGTTTTATTTCGTGAGTTCTATTGATACCAGTGCAGCTTTACCCAGCGGAGTCTCGCGTATACCTTTGATTTACTCCTCTCCACAAAGTGGTTTACAGCAAGGATTTTTTATGCTACAGCCCACACAAACCTCGGCCACCCTGTCGGGCGGCCCCTATCTCCTAGGAGCTGCATTTACAGGAGCCTTTCCAAGTGCTTACACGCCTGGGCGCACCAGTCTAGAGACCCGACTGGTTGTCGTAGGAGATGGAGACTTTATCAACGAATCCATTCTCCCCCCCAGTGGAGGAAATGCTCAATTCGGATTGAATCTGGTGGATTGGCTTGCTCAGGATGATGCTCTGTTGAGTATCCGATCCAAGTCCATAGAACCGCGCACCCTCAATGATGTCTCTGAAGGCGTTCGTCCATGGGTGAAGTATACCAACATGATCGGCCCACTGCTGATTGTTGTTCTTTTTGGACTCATACGTTGGCGGCAACGACGCGGAAGACAAATCGTAGTTTTGTAATTCATAAATCATGCAACAAAAGGTAATCTTAGTGCTGAGCGGCACCCTGATTCTTCTTCTGGGCATTGCTTGGCTTTCTGGTGTTTTTGATCAAAATCCTACGAATATTCAGGTACCCGAGCTGGATATTCCTACTGATGAAGTGACCCACCTGATGATTGAACTCCCCGATGCGACTCTGGAACTTGAAAAGCAGACTGATCAATGGTATGTTCGCCAGCCCGTTGACATGTTGGCTGACTCTTCCACGGTTGCTCGTACATTGGATGACTTGAGTACGATGACGCTCAACAATCGTGTCACAAGCAATCCTGAGCGTTACAGCATTTACGGGATTGATTCTACGGCTTCGGTCGTGACACTGACTTGGCCAAGTGGATCCGAAACCATCACCATCTCTCGACAGGGAAGGGACTTTGCTTCCATCTATGTTCGTTTGGACGACGAGAGCGATGTCTATTCCACCAATGGTCGAGTCACTTTGAATCAGGATCCTGAGCGGTGGCGAAACCGAATGGTTGTCAATACGGGCATGGGGGCGGTCACATCCGCCCGCGTGACTCGACAGGGATCATCGTATGAGGTTGCCCTGATTGACAACTCCTGGATGGTTGACGGTCAGGCGGCAGATAGTCTCAAGATCACCAGCTGGCTTCGACGGTTTTCTCCTCTGAATGCAGATGGATTCTTTGATGACCTTCCAGCTGCCATTCTTTCGGATGCAAGCTACCGCGTTGATCTATCGACAAGTACGAATACGACCGTTTCTTTGCAGGCAACCCCTGCTGAATCTGCGGTGGCATTAATTTCAGGTGGCAATCAATTCACCTATAAAGTATTTGAAAGCCGGTTAGACCAGCTCTTTCCAGAACTGGAGTCACTTCTTGCAGAGTAAACCACTTTATCCATCTATGTCGGATACCACATCTACACAGAAATTTGAATACAAAGCAGAGATGCAGCAACTGTTGCATCTCATCATTAATTCGCTCTATACCAATCAGGAAATTTTTCTGAGAGAGTTGATTTCCAATGCCTCGGATGCACTCAACAAGGCCCGATTTCAGCGATTAACCGATCATTCGGGAGAGGATTCTACCGAATACAAGATTACGATCACGGTGGATCAGGATGCCAATACGCTCTCGGTTGAAGATACTGGCGTTGGGATGACGCGTGATGACTTAATTGAACGTTTGGGAACGATTGCAAGTAGTGGTACACTTGCCTTTATTGAAGAGCAAAAGGCTTCTGGAAAGCCGATGGATGCAGGAATGATTGGTCAGTTTGGGGTTGGGTTTTATTCAGCCTTCATGGTTGCTGATCAAATACGCATTGAAACCCTGCATGGTGGAGAGGATGCTGAGCCGATGGATTGGGTCAGCGATGGTACAGGAACCTACGAAATCACTTCAGGCACTCGATCTGAACCCGGCACCAAAATTACGCTTCATCTCAAGGAAGATGCCAAGGAATTCTCTGAGGAAGTTCGTATTCGCTCCATTATTCGTAAATACTCCAATTTTGTTGACTTCCCCATCCATTTGGGAGAAGATCAGGTCAACACGCTCAAGGCACTCTGGAAAACCCGCAAGGATGAAGTTTCCGATGAGGAGCGTTCAGAGTTCTATAAATTCATCTCGGGCGACTACAGTGAGCCTCTTGGACATCTGCATCTTCAAATCGAAGGTCTCCTTTCTTTTGACGCTCTGCTGTTTATCCCTTCCCAGGCCCCCTATTCTTTTTTTCGAGAGGAGCGTCGTAGTGATCTTCATCTGTACTGTTCGGGTGTCTTTGTTCGTGATGATGCCGAAGAGCTGCTTCCAGAGTATCTGAATTTTGTGCGTGGCATTGTTGATACCGATGACCTTCCTCTGAATGTATCTAGGGAAGTAACTCAAAACAGCCCTGTCGCGAAGCGTATCCGATCCACGCTGACCGGTAAGATTCTTGGACTTCTTTCCGAATGGGCGTCGGATGACATTGAACGCTACAATACATTTTTCGAGAACTTTGGTCCAGCACTGAAGACGGGGCTCTTCACGGGTCTGGATAAGCGGGATGATCTGTTAGAGTTGATGCGGTATCCATCTACTTCGGGTGAGCATGTGACCTCTCTTGAAGACTATGTCACTCGGATGCCCGACCATCAGGAATCCATTTATTTTCTTTTGGCTGATTCACTTGAATCAGCACGGAAGAGTCCTCACCTTGAGGTTTTTTCTCGGAAAGCACTGGAGGTTTTGCTCTTGGTGGATCCCATTGACGCTCTTACCCTTCCGAACGTTGAAAAGTATAAAGACAAAACATTCACCAATGTGACATCCGCTGAACTTGACCTCAGGGATGATTCTGACATAGAACCTGAGTCGATTCCCGGTGATGAGGTGGATACGCTTCTTACACAATTTCGAGTTCAGTTGGGGGACCGTGTTCAGGATGTGGTTGCGTCCAAGCGTTTAGTGGACTCAGCGGCGACCTTAGTGACTGCCAAAGATGCCATGGATCCCCAGTTGGAGCGCATGATGAAATCCATGAATCCTGAATTTGAGGGGGCCAAGAAAGTGCTTGAACTCAATGTGGATCACCCCTTGATGAAAAATATTCTCGCTCTTACGTCTACGAATCAAGACTCTTTGGTGAACGACACCATTGAACAGGTCTATGAGGGTGCTCTTTTGCTGGATGGCAATCTCACGGAGCCATCTGATTTTGTTTCTCGGATGACCCGCATCCTTGTTGATGTAACTGCTGAGCCTTCTCCAGTGTCGTGAACCACCATCGCTCTCTGCTTGGAGGTATTGAGGCGGGAGGAACCAAATTTGTCTGTTCTATCGGACATCCTCCTGATGAGATCCATGCAACGGAGCGATTTCCAACGACGACCCCCGAAGAGACAGTCAGGCGTGCGATTCGCTTTTTCCAGTCCCAGCCGCAGCTACCTGAACGGATTGGCATTGCTACCTTTGGACCTGCTGATCTCAACCTTAATTCAGATACGTATGGGTTTATTACTAGTACTCCTAAGCCCGGATGGTCGCATACAGATTTAGCAGGGTGTATCCAGCGTGAATTGCATGTCTCCATAGCGTTTGATACCGATGTCAATGGTGCGGCGATGGGTGAATACTTATGGGGTGCAGGATGTGGTCTCAAAAATCTTCTCTATCTCACGGTTGGAACGGGATTCGGTGGCGGTGCTTTGGTGAATGGTCGCCCGATCCACGGACTTGTCCATCCAGAGATGGGACATCTGCTACTACCAAGGGCCGAGGGGGATACGTATGAGGGGCATTGTCCGTTTCACAGAACATGTCTGGAAGGCATGGCTACGGGGCCAGCAATTCAAGATCGCTGGGGAGTGGCAGCGGAGGAGTTGCCTGAAGATCATCTTGGATGGATCTTTGAGGTCCATTACTTATCGCATGCAGTTGTCAATCTGATGTTGACCTTATCCCCTGAGCGCATTATCATGGGCGGGGGTGTCATGCAACAAAAGCATTTATTTCCTGCGATTCAATCAAAGGTTCTTTCTCTCTTGAATGGGTATGTTCAATCACCCAAAATTCTTGAGGAGATTGATCAATATATCGTGCCCCCTCAACTGGGCAATGATGCAGGTGTCCTAGGAGCAATGGCCCTGACGATGATACAGTGAGATCACCATTCAATCCCTGCAGTCCCTTCTGAGCAGGGGATCATATGTGATGAGCCGAATCTGATCCATTCCGTGAATCGGTAGGTTTTCTGTAAGGATCCAATGGATCTTTGAAGAGGACATCATTCAAGGAATCATGATGTCTCATTCTATGGTTTGATTCTCCCGTAGGATTTGCCTTGCTTCGGTAATATTTTTGGATAATATGGTCGCCCGATCAGTAAGCATGGAATAATGGTGATTTCGTATAGATTCTGGATCAATCAACGCACTTCCGATTCCTAAGGCTTGGGCACCAGCATGGATCCATGTTCCGGCATTGTCTGGAGTGACACCACCTGTCGGTAAACATTTGAGATGAGGTAGTGGTGCTAGGAGTGCTTTGAGATATCCTGTTCCCAGCTGTTGTGCTGGGAATATTTTTACCATATCCGCCCCCCATTCATGGGCAGTAAATACTTCCGTAGGAGTAAAGGCACCGGGTAATACTGCACAGTCTAGAGCATGCCCAGCGTCAATGATTTCCTTTTTTGTGATAGGACTAACGATAAACGATCCACCAGCTGACGCAACATCTTGAACTTGCTTTGGATTGATGACAGAACCTGCACCAATTAGCATCTTCGTTCCATAGGATTGGGATAATTGTTCAATCATGGACAATGCATTAGGGGTGGTCAGGGTGACCTCTAAGGTTCGAATACCCCCCATCAATAGAGCATCAGCAATGGGCAGTATGGGAACAGATTCATGGAGGCGGATGACTGCCATTGCTCCGAATCGGATGATATGTTCAGTCTGGGCCTGGATTTGTTGATTCATGTGATTCAAGAATGAAGCCTTTTCAATAAGCGTTCGTATATAAGTTACGATATCCAAGCAAATGTGAAAGATAAATACCTTTGTGGGTAATATCTTTTCGTTAGGATACCTCATCCACTGATTGTAGTATTTCTAATCAAAATCTATTAAGATGAATCATTCCTCCATAGACACTGCATCTTTGAACTATCACCATACCCTCACTGCCAATGGTGGGGTGAGTGTTGACTTGTTGGCCGATCTTGAAAAGAAGTCCCGGCTTTTAGAGCCCAGCCAAGACGAACTGGATAAACTGTTTACGAAGACGGAGCACTATGCAAGACAACATCTTGCACAAGTCCATGACACACCTGCCTATGTAAAATCAGGTGATCGTAGTATTGGACTGCTTTCTTCACCGATCACAGAGACGGGGATCTCAATAGATGACACATTGAATCTGCTCCATGATTATGTAGATCACGAAGGACTCAATTCGGGATCTCCTCGTTATCTTGGCTATATTCCCTCTGGTGGAATTGTACACTCTGCATTTGGTGATTTTTTGGCTGCTATTGGTGGACGCTATGCGGGTGTTTTTCATTCATCTCCAGGGGCAGTCCGCATGGAGAATATGCTTGTTCGGTGGATGGCAGAGGTCGTTGGTTATCCAAGAGGGGCCGGGGGCTATCTTGCTTCTGGCGGAAGTATTGCCAACTTATCTGCTGTCATCACCGCTCGTGAGGCACATGGATTGCGAGGATCTGATTATGATCGAGCCGTGATCTATATGACAGCACATACGCATCATTGTGTGGACAAAGCTTTACGGATCGCTGGTATGGGAAGCTCTATCCTGCGTCGGGTACCTGAAGATGGTCGATGTCGCATGTCCCCAGAGGCTCTGGAGAAAAGTATTGCTGCGGATAAAGCATCAGGACTGGATCCATGGCTCATTGTGGGGTCGGCGGGGACCACCAATACTGGTACAGTGGATCCATTAGCAGACTTGGCTACGATTGCACGATCCAACAATTTGTGGTTTCATGTCGATGGTGCCTATGGTGCTTTCTTTGCATTATGTCCTGAAGGTCAGGAGGTTCTCACTGGGATCAATCAATCGGATTCTTTGGTATTGGATCCGCACAAAACTCTGTTTTTGCCGTTTGGCACGGGTGCACTCCTCATGCGGGATCAGGAGTTTTTGGGGCCAGCTCACGGGGGACGAGGTGCTTATATGGTTGACATGGACTCTGATGCCAACGAACTCTCGCCAGCCTATGTATCTCCTGAATTGACCAAACATTTTAGGGGATTGCGGATGTGGCTTCCGCTTAAAGTTTTGGGAGTAGCACCGTTTCGGGCGGCCTTGTCTGAAAAAATTTATTTAGCCCGATATGCCTACGAACGTCTTAAGGCTATGGATGGAATTCAGGTGGGGCCTTACCCTGATTTATCGATTGTGACGTATCGTTATGTCCCTCCACAAGGAGATCCAAATGAATTTAACAGGTCTCTGGTCAAGAGTTTACATGAGGATGGTCGCGTCTTTATGACATCTACACAAATTGGAAGTACGGTCGTCTTGCGAATGGCTGTCGGGTCTTTTCGAACCCATCGCCAAGACATTGATCAATCTTTGGATATTCTAAACCACACCATAGGGCATGTGCAGAAATAACTTTCCCATCTTTCCTTAAAAACAATCTTGTGGATCTTTCCAATTTACGCCTTTGTGGGATAAATATCATAGTTCCACTGGGGT
Organism: Bacteroidota bacterium; assembly: GCA_026708685.1. Classification (GTDB taxonomy): domain Bacteria; phylum Bacteroidota; class Rhodothermia; order Rhodothermales; family Bin80; genus Bin80. Next base: position 7 of record JAPOUL010000043.1, on the reverse strand, counting down.
AGCTCTT
>JAPOUL010000071.1 GCA_026708685.1 Bacteroidota bacterium | reverse complement strand
TCGCGTATTCTTCCAGTGACGGTGAACGAGGCATGTGTTCTTTACCTGATCTGACCGATAAAGAAATAAGGATTCGCAGGTATCAACGTAAATTAGCCAGACAACAGAAAGGATCTGGACGATTCAAGCGAACCAAACGGAAGATCAACAAGTGGAAGCGGAAACAGAAGAACTGCCGAGTCAATGCGGCGCATCAGCACAGTAGAAACCTGTCGAATAAGGCGTACACTTTGAAGCGTGAAGACTTGAAGATCAAGAATATGTCCAAGTCTGCCAAGGGCACAGTAGAGAATCCTGGCAAGAATGTAAAGGCTAAATCGGGATTGAATCGCGTGATTCAGAATGCTGGATGGAGCAGGTTTAATTCCTACTGCGATTATAAGTTTGGTAATGTGGTGCTTGTAGATCCAAAGTATACCAGTCAACGGTGTAACCAGTGTGGACATACAAATAAAGAAAATCGCAAAACACAGAGCAAGTTTCAGTGTATGTCCTGTGGGCATACGGATCACGCAGATCTGAACGCATCTGCGAATGTACTCTTGGCCTTCGGGATTGGGGCATCTGCACGTGGAGGAGCGTTCTCATTAGAGACTCCTATGAGCCGTGAAATGGATACGGTTGGAGTGGCTGTCTAACATGGTTACTCACGTATATAATTCCCTAATCTATCTATTCAAAAACTGTCCTATTTTGCATATGGGTGGATCATTGCTGCCACGGACCAAAAATTGTTCTATGATCGCATTGAAGCTTGGCAATATGGTCCAGTGATCCCGTCCTTGTATCATCAATTAAAGCAATTTGGTCGTAAACCAATAACAAAACAAATTATGGATTATGACTTTTATGAGGATGAATTTTTTTACTGGAAACTTCAAGCTGATACGCCTACTGAATTGTTGATTCGAGAATCTTGGAACTATTACAAGGTATTATCGCCGGGGAAAATGGTTGATTTAACACATGACCCAGGAACTCCATGGCGTCAAACTGTACTTGCAAAAGGCTTTAATGCTGAAATAGAAGATAGACTCATCAAAGAGCATTTTTCAGAAAAATTACTGAATATTGGAATTCTTTAAATTCATGAGTGACACTCAAAAATAGTCATCGAAGATACAGATCTTGATAATGTCTCCAAACAAACAGAGATATTGACACTCAAGAGAAAGTGCCTTTGTATATGAGATTTTGATCTTGGATAAATTCTATTTATCTTGCTACACTGAAGTTACTGATCATTTTGTTTGGATTTATGGTTTTGGGTCAAATTTACAAGAGTGATACTAATATCGTTGAAGTTCTTCAAAACTGTTTATGTAATAGCTCCACCACAGCTACTGCCAGCACCTGCCGTGCATCCATAACAATGGCGGGCAGTTCGTACTTCATGTTCCTTCCATACAGTCAGATCAAAGTCCCGAACATGTGGGCGAGGGATATCCATTCGCATCTCTAACTGCTGATTAAAATCACAATCATACAAATAACCATCCCAAGCGACCGAGAGCGTGTTCCTACACATGAGCCCCGCAATCGTGGATGGGTTAAAGGCCTGCAAAAGTCGGTTCAGGTACAGTTCCACTTGATTGGTCTCCATGAGCCATTCCAGATAACGTGACATCGGTAAATTGTTGAGCGTCAACAGCTGATCAAATCGTATTTCGTGATTGCGTGCAAGTGCAACCTTCCATTCCGTTTCAAGAGAGGCTTGGTTCCCCGAAAGGAAGGCACCTACGGGATTGGTAACTAATGTTAATCTACGATCAGGATCCCCCTGCCCATATCCAACCTGATTCAAGCGACGCAGTGCTTGAATCGACTTTTGATACGTACCATCTCCACGCTGAGCATCAGTACCCATCTTACGATAATGAGGTAAGGAACATATCACTTCTACTCCACGCTCTGCAAACCACTCAGGGAGATGAGCATGACGACGCGTGAGCAAGATGGTTAGATTGCACCTGTCAAGAACCCGTAACCCCCTTTGAACACATGCATCAACGAGGTACTCGAAATTCGGATTTAACTCGGGAGCACCGCCCGTAAGATCAACGACCTGAGCTCCCGATAGATCAATCGCATGTAGGCATGCATCAACCGTCTCACGATCCATATTTTCTGTGGTCCGATCAGGTCCAGCATCTACATGACAATGCCGACATGTCATGTTGCACAGCTTGCCGAGATTGATCTGAAAAATGTCCAGCGTTTCTGGCTTCAGTCGGGGCCATCCACTGGAAGCCAGATCAAGTTCAAACTGCCCACTGTTAGTCGGGCCACCACTGATTTGTGCGGCATTGAGCACCTTGAACTGTTCCTCAGGGCAAGCGAGGGGGGCAACTCGATAAGACAGCGAAGAGGTTGCACGAGGACCACTAGGGATCGTATCCAATGCAATCATTATGACTATAAGGATTCACATCACATGCTGAGCCGCTTCACCTGATCCACCATCTGCACGCCATGAACGAGTGAGGCACCACCTCGAATCGCGGTGGCCACATGTACGGCTTCTGTCATCTGTTCTAAATCAGATCCAGATTCCAAACACGCTGTTGTATAGGCATCTATACAATAGGGACACTGAACGGTGCTGGCAACCGCAAGCGCAATCAGCGCCTTCTCTCTGACGGTTAAAGCCCCTTCTTCAAATACTTCATTGTAGTAAGAGAAGAATGAGTCGGCTAGTTTTTGACTCCCCTCGGCAATTTCTCCAAACCGAGGCAAATGGGAACGATCATAATAGTGATCCATAATCAATAAAGTGAATTAATAAGTGTTAAAATATTCATGAACTTCGGTGAGCACGAATGGTGACACTTGCAAGTCCATCTTGGTGATCAACAATCTTCATCGGACGAAAACGCACCACTTCAACATTCAAGAATCCTGAAGAGGTAATCATGTCAAGATAAGCATTCATCTCTGCAGCTCCCGCGACGCAACCAGCAATCTCCTCTGCACGACGTAGTAATGCAGGATCTGGATCTCCAACCGTGACTACATCCGAAATCACAAATCGTCCATGAGGTCGGAGTACCCTGGCAATTTCAGCGAAGACTTTTGCTTGATCTGGCACAAGATTCAGAGTACAGTTACTGATGACAACATCAAACGAGGAATCGCCAAATGGAATGTGTTCAATATCGCCCTCCATAAAACTCACATTCTCAATGGAAGTATTGGCTGCATTTCTCTGAGCACGACGCACCATCAATGGTGAGATGTCCACTCCCTGAACCACTCCTGTTTTCCCAACCAGGGGTGAGGCAATCATGGCATCCAGTCCTGCACCTGATCCTAAGTCAAGGACTTTTTCACTTTCCTTCAAATCAGCATGATCTACAGGAGATCCACAGCCAAGCCCCAAGTCAGCCTCATCGTAATAGCCAGATTTACTCTGATAATCAATATCATCCACCATGCAGTACCCAGAATCAAGTCGATTCTGAGCGATGGCATCGTACTTCTCTCGTACCGATACCTTTACTGAACAGCATGATCCGTTGGTCTGCACCATAAAATGAAAATTAAAAGAGCGGTGTACTCTTTTCTGGCTGAAGTGTTTATCTCACTCACTGCTTGGACGCTTGATTTATTCCGTCCTGTCCATCATCAGCTGCTGCTCACGATACTGCAATTCATACAGCGTTTGATAAAGCCCTCCAGAGTCAACCAAATCGTCATGCGTTCCCTGCTCTCGTAATACCCCTTTGTGAAGAACCAAAATTTGATCAGCATGACGGATGGTGGAGAGTCTGTGAGCAACAACCAGAGACGTTCTACCCTGCAGTACGCGTTCAAGAGCATGCTGAATCATGTGTTCCGTCTCTGTATCAATACTTGAGGTCGCTTCGTCTAAAACCAGAATATCTGGATCATAGGCCAGAACACGAACGAATGAAAGCAATTGCCTCTGTCCCTGAGAAAGGGATAAGCCCCGTTCTCTCACATCATGGTGATACTGGCCAGGCAGTCGCTCTATGAATTGATGTGCACCTATGGCTTGTGCCGCCTGTTTCACCTGTTCAAGGGAAATATCTGGATTGTCAAGGGCAATATTTCTGTACACCGATCCCGAAAATAAAAATACATCCTGCAAGACCAGCCCTATCCGCCACCGCAAAAATTTGATCCGTATGGTACGAATATCCTGCCCATCAATCAGAATCTGTCCCTTTTGGATATCATAAAATCGCATGAGCAGACTGATGATGGTGGTTTTTCCGCTTCCTGTGGCTCCCACAATGGCAGCATTCTGTCCTCTATCTATTTTAAAGGATACTCCCCGAAGCACCCAGTCGGGGGTACCATCATCAAGATGTTTATAGGCAAACCAGACATCATCAAAGACGATCTCACCCTCAAATCCCGTTGGGGGATTCTGTGCATTGGTATCTGGCAATGACTGATCATGGTCAAGTACATCAAAAATGCGCTCTGCACCCGCCATCGCACTCTGAAGCGTATTGAACTGTTCCGACAGGTTACGAATCGGCTCAAAGAACTGCCGACAGTACTGAATAAATGCAATCAGAACTCCAACGGTGAGAGCTCCACCGATGGCACTTACCCCACCGGTCCATAAAATAAATCCAATGGCAGTTGACGCAATGATATCCACAGCTGGCCAAAAGATGGAGTGATAAAAGACCGTTTTGAGCTGGGCTGTCTGGTGTTCATCATTAATGTGTTCAAACCGTTTCATCTCTACTTTTTCGCGTCCAAAGAGTTGGACAATCAACATCCCAGTCACATGCTCCTGCATGAACGAATTCAGACGTGCCACCTGTTTGCGCGTCTCACGGTATTGGCCGCGTACATTGCGCTTGAACCACATAGTCACCAGTACCATAAATGGCATCACCCCGAGAGTTACGATGGCAAGCACCCAGTTGAGGCTGAACATAAATGCCGCAATGAATAGTAGTTTAAACATATCACCCATGATCACGACAATTCCAGCAGATAATACATCCGCCAGTGCCTCCACATCCGATGTGGTACGGGTGATCAACCGACCGATTGGGGTTTTGTCAAAAAAGGAAAGTGACTGCTTCTGTACATGACGAAACACGCGAACCCGAACATCATAAATCGCCTGTTGGCCGATCCACTGCGTAAAATATGCATTGGCATACCCAAGAACTCCCTCCAGTACAATAGCTCCTAACAATGCATAGATCAATAGGTACAATCCATCTAGTTCGCCAGTCACAATATGCTGATCAATCGCAATGCTAATCAGCCATGGTCGTAGAGGCCCCAAAAAGGAAACTACCAGTACTAAACAAAAAGCAAGGATGACCCAATGCTTATAGGGCATCAGATAGCCCACAATGCGCTTCAATAATTGTCCGTCCAGACCTTTTTCCGTACGCATACAGGGAGCGATCTATCTTCCTTCAAAATCTGGGTCAATTCGGTAGACTCGAAATTCTTCGGCAATCTCTGAATGTGGAAAGATGGTACAGGCCTCGTTCTCAAGAACCGTCACATCGGGATATCTTGCACTGAAGTGTGTCAGTAATAATTTCTTTGCACCAGCCGACTGAGCCACCTTTGCCGCATCCAGTGCACTGGCGTGCTTCGTTGCTATGGCACGCTTTTCATCAGTGTGGCTGAAGGTCGCTTCATGCACCATCAGATCGGCATTTTTAGCCAAGTCTACGGCTGCTTGGCATGGACGGGTATCAGAAACATAGGCAAAGATGGTTTTTTCCTGGTTGATGACCTGATCGGGAGAGATCTCTTGGCCATCCGGCAATTGAATCGTCTCACCTTTAGAGAGTCTTTGGAACTCTTCGGGTTTCGTGATCCCTAAACGATGTGCCAGTGTTCCATTAACTCTATGTTGATCCTGCTTTTCCACGCGATATCCAACACAGAATATGCCATGATCCAGTGCATGTGCCGTGACTTGAATGTGATGGTCAGAATACACTTCACCGAATTCAAAACTGTCCTCCAAACTGACATACTCTACTGGAAAATCTACAACCTCACCATGGATGCCTAATACCGTATGGATTTTATGCTGAAGTTGCTCTGGAGCGATCATAATGAGGGGACGAGTTCGGCGTGCGAGGGACATGGAAACCAAGATTCCAAAGAGACCCAGATAGTGATCACCATGCAAGTGGGAAATAAAAACCGCCTGAATGCGATTGAGTCGAATCTTGGCCTTGCGGAGGCGAAACTGTGTTCCATCCCCACAATCAAACAGAAAGACATCTCCATTGCATTTTAGGACATACGAAGACAGTCCACGATCCTGAACAATGGATGCGGAAGACGTTCCCAGTGGTATAAATTCCATCATCTTATTGTATAGCTTCTAGTCGCTCTTCAAGTAATTGACGCTGATACATTTGTGCATAAAGTCCTTCGGACTCCATCAACGATTCGTGCGTTCCCCGCTCAGCAATTCTCCCCTGTTCAAGAACAATAATCTGATCGGCTCCTCGTATACTTGAAATTCGATGGCTAATCAGAAACATGGTATGATGTCCATGTCTTCTTCGTAAGTGTTCCAGAATTCGATTCTCGGTTTTAGTATCCACACTGCTTAATGCGTCATCAAGTATTAAGATTCTCGGATTACGAATCAGTGCCCGTGCAATGGTCGTGCGTTGTGCCTGACCTCCCGAGAGGGAGACACCCCTTTCTCCGACTTCGCTATCAAGTCCATCCGCAAATTCCACGATGGTTTCATGGAGCTCTGCCTCAAGCGATGACTGTAGAATCTCATCCTCGGTTGCATCCACTGTTCCAAAAGCAATATTATTGCCAATCGTATCACTAAACAGAAAAACATCCTGTGGAACATAGCCGATGCTGTCTCTCAGAGTTGCCAGGGGGAGTTTTTGGAGATCTTGATCATCAATGGAGATGTGCCCATGGGTTGGTTCATATAATCGGCAGATTAAATCAATGAGTGTCGTTTTTCCAGAACCAGTTCGCCCCACGATGGCGAGGCTTTGGCCCGCGGGGACCTGAAACGATATATCTTCAAGGGCGTAGGGTAATCCATCCTGATACCGAAAGGATACTCGGTCAAATGTCACGCATCCGTCTATTGTTTGGATCAATGGATCTGTAAGGGAGGTGTCCGAAATATCTGGATCTTGATCCAGCACTTCATAAATTCTTTCCGCTGATGCACTTGCACGTTGCATCATTGAAATCACCAACCCAAACGCGGCGACAGGCCATGTCATCAGGGCAACGTATATAATATATTCCGCTACATTGCCAATGGTAATGATGCCATCAGCGACCAACTGTCCCCCTATCCACACCACCATGATTTCGGAAAGTCCAACGACCACCAAAAAGACGGGTCTCCATGCGGCTTCCACCCGTGCGAGTCCAAGCATTTTTATCTTGTACAATCTGCTTTCTTGCTCAAACGCCTGCGTTTCGGTAGTTTCTCTGGCATACGCCTTGACGAGGCGAATTCCAGAAAGCGTTTCCTGAACCCGGCTTGTCAGCTGGGCATACTGACGCTGCAGTGCTTCACTTCGTTTATGAACCAGTTGTGCAACCACAAAGATCGAAACCGCCAAAAGGGACAAAGGCATCAGGGCATACATGGTCAGGGTTGGAGAGATCACCAGCATGGCTGTGATGGCCGCAATGACGATCACCAGTGCTCGGGTAATGTACATGATGGCAGGACCGATATAGCGCCGTACCTGTTCAATGTCACTGGTAGCTCGGGTGATGACATCTCCCGTTTTGGTGTGATGATAAAAACTGTTGGAGAGTTTCTGAAGGTGTTCATAGAGAGTATTCCGAATATCGAATTCAATATGACGCGAAGCAACCACTACGGTTTGTCTCATCAAAAACGTAAAAAAACCGTTGGAGAGACTGAGTGCAATGATGACCAGTCCAAAGATGAGAATGGTCCAGAAGAAATCCCAGTAGAGCGGGTGCTCAATGGCGGTGGCTTCAAATTGCCTGTAAATTCTCTCAAACTTGGGTAGGCTGTCAATGGCTTGGCGAACAACGACGGGTACTGCTATCGCAAAGACTGCTGAGATCATCGTAAACAGTAATCCTGGTACGTAGAGCCGCCAATAGCGTATAAAATAATGGTTTAGCCGTGTGAGGGATTGCATTCAGTAATCAAATAAAACATGGCAAACATGATGGATGCCCATTGGAATCCAAAAATACAAAATACTTTCGGGGTAAGTGTCATATATTTTCAACCGTCATGAATCAGCAACTTTTAGATATTCGCATCATCGGGGTTCCACTGGATCTCGGTCAGAGCCTGCGTGGGGTTGATGTGGGGCCCAGTGCACTGCGATATGCGGGATTGGCAGATCGTCTCAGACGTTTAGGACATCGCGTCAAGGATTGTGGCAATATCCCCACGGCTCATCGCGATTCCCTCCCCCCCCATGATGATTATGTAACTCCGATTCGGGATACATGTGCTTTGTTGTATGACGATGTGCGTCATTCTCTTGCACATGACAGGTTTCCCTTGATCATGGGTGGTGACCATTCTATCTCCATCGGAAGTATCGGTGGAGCCACCCATGATCGATCAAAAGGGGTCTTATGGATTGATGCTCACGGCGACTGCAATACTCCAGAATCTTCGCCCAGTGGAAATATCCATGGCATGCCTCTGGCCATTCTGCGTGGGCATGGTCCTGATGCATTAATTGATGTAGGTCGCCCCGGAGTGAAACTCCATTCACAGGATGTTGTCATCATTGCACTCCGTGATCTAGATGTGGAGGAGCGTCGTGTACTACAGGAATCCAACATGGAAATTTATACGATGCGAGACATTGATGAACGAGGAATTGCCGATGTGGCCAAATCTGCCCTGACACACCTACGACATCATCAGGACATACATGTCAGTTTTGATGTAGACAGTATTGATCCTTATTTTGCTCCTGGGGTTGGTACACCTGTTGAAGGCGGTCTACAGCCTCGCGAGGCTCATCTACTGATGGAACTGATCGCCGAAGATGGTCGCCTTTCATCGGCTGAAATCGTAGAAATCAATCCAATCGTTGATGTGCGTAACAGGACTGCAGAACTGGCTGTTGGGCTGATTGAATCGCTTCTGGGAAAAACAATTCTTTAGGAGATGACATAAATGCTGCTGGCAACTTCATGGTGAATAAATTCATCCTGATTCTGGACTCGAACAGTCATCCCATCCTGACTTCGTTCTAAAATCTGCACCTCACATCCAGGCATGAGTCCAATCGATTCCGCCAAGTGCAAGATGGATGAATCTGTATCCGAAAGATGATAAATGGTAAGCGTCTGATTGTCTGGAGCTTTTGAAAGTGGGATCGTGGCTGCACGTTCAATTTTTAGATCGGTTGTTGGAATCGGATGTCCGTGGGGATCATGAGTCGGATGTCCGAGCAATGCATCCATACGCTCTTCAAACTCTTCGGAAATATGATGCTCCAGATGTTCGGCTTCTTCATGGAGGGTTTCCCAGGGGTAGCCCATGATTTCGCGGAGGTAGGTTTCCAGCAGGCGGTGATGACGAATAATTTCGAGTGCTATTTTTTCACCAGATGTGGTCAGTTTGACTCCTTTATAGGACTCATGAATGACCAGTTGCATTTGATCCAAGCGTTTGATCATCCCTGTGACGGACGCTGCCGAAACATTCAATGCACGGGCGATATCGTTGGTTGTCACCAGCGAATGTTCTTCCTGAATGGTAAAAATGACCTTCAGGTAATCTTGAATTGCAGGACTTAATAGCATGGGGGATCAGCAATGGAATGCTACATCATGATGAAGCAGTTCAGACACCAGATTATGAATCTTGAATGCCTTTGGAATCACAGATCAGTTCAACTCTAAAAACAGTATCAGCGTTCGTCTATTCTATATTAAGACGATCTACCAGCTCCAATTGCTGGAGGATTTTATGAAACTCTCATGTCATTATTCAACGTGATCACTAAGACGGCTTACAGAAACATTCAGATGGATTTGAAAATCATCCAAATTTTGGGAATTATATACTTAATTGTACTAAAAATGTTGGGTTTTTGAAGGAATGTTGGATCACTCATCGTGAGAATCTTATGGCTCATTTCATTCATCCGCCTCGTATGAGTTTAGTTCATTCCACTTAATCTTGAGTGGATATGGTATCTCTTTGTCCGACTCAATGGCTGTTGCGTATTCGCGGATAAACTGATCAGGGCTTTTGATGAGCCTCAGATAGTACTTCAATGTTGAACTCACCCCATTGATGATCACCTGGCAACCATACTGTGATCGTATTTCGATTAAAATCTCGGTGATCTCCGCAAGATCTTCCGCAGGGACATCCTCACGCGTACTTAGGATATAGAATCGACTAAGTCCAGAGCCAGCAATCTTATTCTTGAAGCCCGCCACCAAAGATACACTCAGATTGATGTTGTGCTTGATTTCGACAGCTTCCACAGGATTGCCGTCAATGCCGATGATCTGAACGTCTCCCATCCACCTGTCTTTGTCGGCAGATGTGTGTGACCTGATTTCATCCAACGAGCAGTCTCGGAATCTGCACACCTCAGAGAGCAGACACTTGTACGCAGCCCATATAGCAATTACGGGTATTTTGGCAACTCCTGGTTGATGTGCGTTCCAGTGTTCTTCAACCATGTGAATGATTTCCATAATACTACGGTTTGTTGGCTTCGCCAAAGTGATGGATGCATTCACCATACGCCAATCGAATAACTTCCGAAGCACGTATAAAATATACGGCACCACATCCGTATCGGGTAAATCGTTCACCAAAGTGAGGAAAGCCGTTTTCAGTTCGGGGGGCTTTATAGCACCCGTATACTCGAGAGTGTATGGCACTGCCTGTTCAAGTGATCGCGTCAACCATCCTGAACCCGAAGCCATATATGGAAAGTCTTCTTTTTTTAGAAAGGGAGTGACTTCTCTATGATCCAATCCCCTCCCTGAAAATCCCCCCTCCATCCTATCCATGTGATACCTGATGTCTTGTTCAGGGGAGATGTGCTTCTTGAGTAATAGGGTTAAGGTGACCGCAAGTACAGCCTTCTGTCGCCCACTGCATGCGTTATCCACAATGATGTCCAGCAGGTGTTTGTGTTCTTGCCGAACTTCTATGTCATCTGCATCCATGGTGGTTGCGCGATCTAAAAGTTTTTTAAGCATTTCGGTTGATGTAATTAGAAATTCTGTTGTTTGCCAGTTCGCAGTAGGACGGTTCAATATCGATACCGACAAATCTCCGCCCCTCCCTCATGGCCGCAAGAGCGGTGGTGCCACTCCCCATATATGGATCCAGCACAATCCCATTGTCAGGTGCTAACATTTTGACCAACTCCCGAATTATGGTTTCGGGGTACATGGCCGTGTGTCTTATGTTGGGCACAGATTCCACAGCGCAGTGCATCACATCTTTTTTCATCGCACGTCCATAAAGCCGTATAATCGTAAATCCCCTGTCCCGTATCTGTGAGTTCCGCCCACCCTGCTCACCTCCGAACGCTTCGGCATGAACCCCCCGTATCTTCATGCGAAAACTCTGTATTTGCCCAGACTGTGCCTCCTTGATGACTTTATCGAGGCTCTGGTGGGCATCCCTCTTTTCTTCGGCGGAAAGGTCTGATCCGTCAATCTTCTGTCTGTATCCCTGACCTATTTTAGGGGATGCCTTGTGGAGCCGTTCCCTGTCCTTGTTTTCGAAAAACACATCACGATCATAGTAGTAATCGCTCCCCTTCGCAAAATGAAAGAACGGCTCTGTACTACTAACGAGTCTGCGGTCAAACTGGCGGGGAGTAGGGTTGCTCTTTGCCCATGTAATGTTGTTCACCAAAATGACACTTTCTTGGGTGGTTGCCTTGATTGCGAACCTGAATGGAACAAGCAGTAGGGACTTATTTACATATTTATCCCCCAAGTTGTAGACAATGTTACCTGATGGTTTCACGACCCTGACAACCTCTCGGAAAACATCCATCAGAGAATCCGTGTATTTTTCTACGGACACCTCATCTCCGATGGTTTGTCCATTGTTGTAGGATCGTTGTTGGTAGTAGGGTGGAGATGTAACAACAAGATCAACAGAATTGTTGGGCAACTGCTTGAGTACGAATTCAGAGTCCCCACACTGAATAGAATTAACCAGACATGCAGGGATCTCTGTGGCTGGGTGTGTGGGAGTTTGTGTTACAGTACCCACCACTTTCTTAAGCACATCGTCAAAAGAGAGGGCATCAAGTGGTTTGATTTCCCATTCCTTGCCTGTGTACTTAGGAATGGATGGAGAATTACGAATCATGTGTAGGATGGATGAGTTCTGTATAAGATAAGGATTTACCTTCACTGTTGCTGATCAATGCTCCAATAGCATGGATACCACTGAGATGACGAGTATTATGACGGTAAACGTATTCAGCAACGTAACGGTGAAGATGTTTGTAACTCCACCAATGATGCGTTCCATAGTAACCACGCTTGATCAACGCCCAGAAACTTTCTATGCTATTGGTGGAGGCTTTGCCCTTTACATATTCACCAGCTGAATGCTTGACAGATTCATGATCAAATGCCCCATGCAAACTGTCATAGATTTTGTGATCGTCGGTGAAAACAGATGATCCTTTTTCAACATGCTTCTCAATGATTGGATAAATGGTAGCTCTATTTGCCTTTTCTACGTGCATAGCAACCACTTTGCCCTGCCTCTGTTGCAATCCAACCACAGCTGCTTTGCCAACGGCTCCACGTCCTTGATTGAGTTTCTTAGATGCGTGTTTGTTGGATTCTTTCCCGCCGATATAGGTTTCATCGATTTCAATATCTCCCTTCAAAGGAAGTTCCTCATTGGATTCACAAGCCTTGCGAATCCGATGCTCCATGTGCCACGCAGTCTTCTGGGTTACTCCCAGATGCTTGGCAAACTGAATGCTTGAAAAGCCCTTGCGAGCACTAATCATCAAGTTAATGGCTAACAACCATTTCTGTAATGGAACCCGTGAGTGCTCCATAATGGTTCCAGTGCGAACAGAAAACCGCTCTTTCCCTTTTGGACAATCGCCACATTTGTAGTGCATGCCCCCACTGATCTTCCACACTTTCTCACTGCCACATCTTGGACAGCACGGCTTGTTACCCCAGCGTTGCTGGGCAATGTAATCACGTGCAGCGTTCTCATCTGGGAACCGTTGGTAGAACTCGTGAATACTAAGATAATGACTCATGGTACAATAATTGTTTAATGTACCATCTTATACAATAATTGTACTAAGAAAGTTCCGAAAATCCAATTATTTTAGTACAATTAAGTATATAATTCCCCAAATTTTTGATCTTTAAATTACATCCGTTCGGAGTCGAATCCCATACCCCAGCAATTTTCCTAAGCCTTACCAATAAGATCTAATTATTGCCTTCTGTGCACGATTGATCTCAAGGCAAGGTACTCCTATACTCAGTTTTCATCACCTTATTGGTTCAACCTTCAGGTACAAATATTGGTACCAATTCATCCTTTTCATACCCAACAAGTCTTACTGGTAGATTTTCTCCTTCCATCATCCATTCTCCTTGCATCATTGAGATAAAGAGGCATCTACCCACCAACGGCCGGAGTGAACTTCTCTAAGGTAGTTCAGAATCAAACTAAATCTTATATGCAGAGCCGTTTGCAAAACCTACTTGTCAATTCTAATAAATTCGTCAGGATTGCTCCAGGGCAGTATTACTGCTGAAATGCGGAGGTTTCGCAAACGGCTCATCTGTGTGCTGGAAATACCTATTACACTCCAAGTTTGTAAGATGACACATGGGATCAAAGTAGAATATCACCGCAATTTTGTCATTTTTCCTGTTGAAACGGTACGTGTTGTTTCAGATGTGATAATGACACGATACAGATACACACCAGCAGTCCAACCCGATGTATCAATTTCATGATGTTGATTTGAGCCGCTATGGTTAGCCATCCGTGCAGAAAAAGTCGTTCGCCCCAAAATATCAACCACCTGAATTTCTATATCAGCAGTTTCGGGGAGATCAAACCACAGATTTGCATTATGGACGAAGGGGTTGGGATAATGGTCAACAGACACTCCTTCCACATCCAAGATCGGATGATCTTCCACATTGGTAACAACTGAAGGCACGATTTTAATTCCACTACTCCAAACTCCAAATGGAGAAAATCCTTCAGTACTAGATTTACCTTTACCAGACAAAAGAAAGAGTCCTCTTGATTCTTCCATAGACTGTGACAGGTCCATGTTATAGACTTCAATTTCTCGACCTGTGGAACTCTCATAAATTGCAATATTGACCGATTTTCGATCCAGCGAAATGTATCTACTCAAGCCTCCATAACTCATATCAATCAGACTGTCAATTGGAGATGAGTTTTCAGCATCAAGTACATGAAGAGTCACCCTACCGATCTCAGGTGCTCCATGGAAAGTGCGAATATTCACCTTATTCTCAGAATCCACTGGTTCATCTCTGTTAAGGTCAATCAGAGACAATTTATTATCGTTTGATCTTTGAACAATCAACTGATATGCTACACCAGATTGTGGAGAAAATGTGTATGTGTGCAATGGATTTTCATTGTTTTCAGACCCAGATTGAACAATATCAAGATTAATTTCCGCAGATGTCAAGTTCTTCAAGTGGGTTTGCTGAAATGAGAATCCTTCAATCAATCTGACATTATCCATATATACATCTACGCTATCACCATGAGCATTATGAATGAAAAGAGCGGTGGGAAGGCCAACATCGTTATCCTTTATGGTAATCTGCACGGAATCAGGCTTGACCGCATCAGCAATCGATTCGGGTAAATCGCCCAAGCTGACGGTTAGGGTTTCATTCTCTTGATCATCATCTTCTTTGGCGTGTAAGACAACAGTGGAGGAAGTCATTCCTATGTATACAAGAAGTTCCGTTGATACGTCATAATCCTCTGGTTCAGAAGTTTCATCTGTGATCAAAAGTGGAATGATAATATTATCATCCACCTGTTCAGATAATCTTAATTCGATATCAGCAGTTTCTCCTTCCGTTACAGGATTTGGGGTGACGACTAATGAGATCGTAGGTATGGATTTTTGTTTGATCGAAACACGAATGGAGGCTGACGCATTATCAAATCCGCCATCATCTGCTGTGAGCGTAATTGTTTCTGGCTCACTTTCTGAAGCATTATCCGATGCACGAATAATAACGTTTTCAGAATTTTGGAATCGGGCAGGCGTGAACATGATGGTCTCACGGTTGGCTGTAAGTCCTGGGGTTGTGAATTTAGGGATCATCACGGTCACATTTCCAGTTGGCCGCTCAGACAGAGTTACCGTAAATATGCGAAATCCACCAGGAGGGACATTGAGGGTAGTCTGGTCTACAATGAGCATTGCATCGGGTAAATCATCCTCAACTCCAGTAACACGAAGTTCTGTGGATTCACTATCATATCCGCCTCCATTGGCGGTCAATGTGAGTGTTCCCAAGTCACTCTCTGCATCATCATCTTCGGAGAGAGCGATTTCTACCGTCTGGCTTTGATCAAAGTTTGAGGAGGTAAAGGTGAGGGATTCAGGGCTACGAGTTAAATCAGAATTCTCAAACTCTGAAATTGTTATTGTAACATCAGAGGTAGGTCTTTCTGACAGTGTAACTGCAAATGATTCTGTCTCGCCCTCATCAATTGATACCTGATCTGGATTGATCTCAATCGTCGGATCGGTTAATGTAATGTCATCAACATTCACAATCACTTGATGTGACACATCATCATAGCCGCCTCCACTTGCGGTTAATGTGATTGATGCACCAGTGAGATCATCGGAATCATCGTCCATGAGTGAAGTAATGGTCACCTTCACATTATCACTATAATTTGTAGATGTGAAAGTAATTGCTCTTGGATCGATAGTGATTTGATCAGGATGCGAAGATGAAAGACTAACATTCACACTTCCAGAGGGTGCAGATGAAAGTTTTACATTGATCTCTTCGCTCTGCCCTTCCATCATTGTTAGTTTTGAACTAGACACCTCTATTGATTTCGTACTTTTTAGTTCAAATACGAAAGTACCAACAGATCGTGTCTCTCCGTTCACGACAAAAGGTGCCTCCTCAATGCGACGGATATTTTCTTTGGGTTGTGTATCGGGATTACTTAAACTATATTCATTGCCATCCTCGGAGCCCGCATCATAAGCAAATAATTCCACTTCTCTTTTGGAAAGCCATTCTCCATCCTCATCCAGTAAATCCAAACCTGACACACCAATAAACCAGTCAGGGCTGGGAGCCAACATAGATGTAAGGGTTACCATACTCCAGCGTGAGTCAATACTAAAGGTCATGGTTACACTATTTGGAGAGGGGGTAACGGAGGGCCCGCTGAGAACATTTTTCGCATGGTTTGCAGCTATAGCACTTTCGACTTCACGTCTGACTCCACCGGTGCTTCCTGTTTCTGCCATGCTTTCTATGCCGGATGTTGCAGTACTACCTACCTCCCAGAACGTCACTGATTCATTGTGAGTTCCGCCGATCAAACTGGTAAAGTGTGGATTACGCCCCGTGGGAAAACGATCAGGATGGGTTTGGGCAGACCATGTTGCATCAAATGTCAACTCATATTCGGCCTTGCTTTGAGCCGAAACCATCTGTACCAATAAAAAAGTACCTAGTACGAATGAACACAATGAAAGAGAATAATATCGTATCTGCATGATAGAATCACTATAGGATGATTGGTGATATTTGAGACTGATACACTCAGAATGGATTCATGTTTGTATACCCGTCTCATTGAGTAGATCATCTTGTCACTATGAATATGCCGGTGGGCCGTTTGCAAAGCCTCCAAGTTTTACTATAAATCTTTACACCATAGCACCAGAGATGCATTTTTTATAATCAATCGTTAGTGCAAAAGCCTACGATGAGTTGATGTATCTTTGATTATCTCAGTATCTATATCCAATTAGAAACATTGCCATTCAATCTCCAGGAGTGTTGATCAACAAAACGATATGCATCACTCATTCAATTTAAGAAATCCAATGAAAAGCCTAATAACAACATATAACACCATGTGCCAATAAAAATGAATGTTTTAATAACATGAAATAATTTCATTTGCCCTCTCAACCATTATGTTAGAAATAATTTTATTGTGATACAGTCATTCAAATAATCTAAAATTCCTTAAATTCAGTCAAATAATGATTGGCTTTATCTGTTATGAATCAAAGTTCTGATTTTCTTTCTGATTTACATCCTCGTAAATGGTTACCAGAGGAAAGTTCTGCACTCCATCCTGTGGGGCTGTTCCTTGGTAAGGGTACGCTTGCTATGGAAATTGTAGTCGCTCATGCCGCACATCTACCAAGCGATGGAGAGATCCGAAAGATTTGGAATGCCCGGAAGGGAAATCGAGGCTGTCCTGTACTCTTAGTCATTTTAACTCCCAGTCAGGCCTGTTTATGTGGACCAACGGGTGAGAAGCCACCCATCTATCGGGATATAGACTTAGGGCAACTAGAGCGTTTATGTCGGAAGTTACTAGATCAGCCTGATCGGCATGCCGCTCTTTCTTTACTCTCTCAGACCTTACCATCCTTTCATACACAGCTCCCTGGACTCCGTAATGAAGGATTGTTAGCACTCCACGAATTGGAGCATGGCGTACCACAACGCACAGATCTGAAACAAGCTGCCCAAAAGGCAACACCCATTTTGGGTAAACAAGGACATGATTTACTCAATGCACTCGGCTTTTCTGTTGAACCACTGGATAACCTGACGAGTGTTTTACGGAGTAATGACCGTAGACAGGCTCTTGCTGTGATGCTACATGAGGATGAATCTGTTGAAGATAAAGAACCTCGGTTCAATCAGCTTTCTCCAGTCACCTATGCATTTAGAAATGCAGACAAAGAGGATCTCAAATGGATCATCTTCACGCAAGGAAATAGGATACGACTCTACACCACCGATATTAATGTGGGTGTTGGTCGCAGAGGACGTACTGAAACCTATATCGAATGTCAGCCATGGCTATTGAAAGATGATCATTTACATTACCTGTGGCTTCTTTATTCCGCAGAGGCACTCTCTTCTGGAGGGAGCCTTTATGAGTTGTTGGAAGGCTCAACTCGGTATGCTGGTGATCTTGCCAAAAGCCTCCGAGAGCGTATTTATGAGCATGTTGTACCTATATTGGCAGATGGAATAGCACATGCCCGAGGCATCAAAGAATTGGACACTGATCAACTGGCGGTGACCTATGAAATGGCTCTTACTGTACTGTTCCGCCTCTTATTTATTGCGTACGCCGAGGATCGTGACCTTCTTCCCTACTCGCATAATGAATCCTACCGTAAACGATCGTTAAAGGATAAGGCCCGAGAACTAGCGGATGCCGTTACAAATGAGATTAAAATTGCTGATGGATCCACTCATTGGCAGGAAACTGTACATTTATTTGAAGCTGTTTCTCATGGAAATACCGAATGGGGTGTTCCTGCTTATGGTGGTGCCTTATTTTCCAGTGATGATGCAATTTCACATGTAGGAGCTGAACTCGCGAAGGTCACACTTTCCAACGAATGCTTTGAAACTGCACTCAGGCACTTACTGGTGACCCAAACGGCTGAGCGACGGCTCGGTCCTGTTGACTTTAGATCATTGGGGGTTCGTGAATTTGGAACGATCTACGAGGGACTTCTTGAATCTTGTCTTGCAAGGGCTGAAACCGATCTTGTATTGAAAACGATTAGAAAGAACGCTGTCTATGTTCCTGCAAAAGAAGGTCAGAAACCTGCCATCAAGGCAGGAGATGTTTATCTGCATAACCGATCTGGTGCACGAAAGTCATCTGGCAGCTACTACACAAAATCATTTGCAGTAGATCATCTTCTTGATGGATCCTTAAAGCCTGCCTTGAAAGATCATTTTGACCGACTGGATGCAATGGATGACACGGATGCAGGTGAAGCATTCTTTAATTTTCGGGTTGCTGATATTGCCATGGGCTCTGGACATTTTTTGATCAGTGCGATTGATCTGATGGAACAACAGATGACCAATTATCTGGCTAATAGACGACTTTCCAGAGTAATGAATGAGTTGGAGGACTTACGGACAGTTGCCATGGAAAGGCTAAAAGAGATTGGAGGTTCTGACCTAATTGAAGACAGCCAACTCCTTCGCCGCCTTGTTGCACGACGATGTATTTATGGCGTGGATATTAACCCTCTTGCCGTTCAACTTGCTCGGCTTGCTGTTTGGATTCATACCTTCGTCCCTGGATTGCCTTTATCCTTTCTTGACCGAACGCTCATCCTTGGTAATGCATTAGTAGGCTTGGGGACAATCAAAGAAATGAGAGAGGCATTTGAAGAGCGATCTGTGTCCATCTTTCCGATTGATACAGAAAAGATCTTGGGGAAAGCTCAAAAGCCTCTGCGCCGCCTTGCCAACAGTAATGATTCATCTCTGGCGGATATTCAAAAAGCGAGAGAGGCTGAAAATGATGTTCGTGAAGCACTCCATGATGCACGAATTCTATGTGATCTACTGACAGCCGCCCCAATTACAAAGGATCCAGCCATCACTAAAGTTCTTGATGAATGGGAAGAACTTTCTGAATCATTGAATTTGGACGATCCAAAAATATCTGAGGCACTTGAGACATCAAGAAATGCACTGGTGCCTCTTTCGGCAGTTCATTTTCCGATATCTTTCCCAGAGGTGTTTCTTCGGGACAGATCTGGATTTGATGTGATTCTTGGAAACCCGCCTTGGGAAAAAATACAAGTTGAGAAAGATGCTTTCTGGGCAAGACATTTTCCAGGATTACGTGGGAAAAAACAGAGCGTTCAGGTACCTGAAATCAAGCGTCTTAAAAAAGAACATCCAAATCTTGAGAAAATTTATACGCGTGAAGTTGCACAATCATACCAGCTTCGAACAGCTATTGTTAATGGTAATTACCCCGGAATTAGTTCTGGAAATCCTGATCTCTACAAGGCATTTTGCTGGCGATTCTGGCGGTTATCGAATTCATATGTGGGCTATTTAGGCGTGGTCCTGCCTCGAAGTGCAGTCTCTGGAAAGGGTTTATCTGATTTTAGAAAAACAATGTTGTCAGAGGCTGTCAGCGTTAATGTCACTACTCTGACCAATCGTGC
The DNA here is from genome assembly GCA_026708685.1 of Bacteroidota bacterium. Classification (GTDB taxonomy): domain Bacteria; phylum Bacteroidota; class Rhodothermia; order Rhodothermales; family Bin80; genus Bin80. The sequence goes on along the minus strand of JAPOUL010000071.1, from coordinate 48,261 downwards.
GGAATGGATCTTTGACAATATTCATCAGCAATATAACATTGTACTCTTGTGTGCAAAGCATGGTAAACCAGAGGGTAATTCTATCCAATTAAGTGGTCCATTTAAATCATTATCTGATTGGAAAAATTATACATCCAATTCACCTTCAACTTTTTCATTTCAAGAAATAAATGACTGGAACAGTTCAGCTTCCTTGCCCCTATTACCCACTCCAGATTCGGTTGAAGTTTTTGCACAGTTAAGAAAATCTCCCCGTTTAGATTTAAAGGTTGATGGGCTGTGGAGGGCACGCCCCAATATGGAATTAAATGCAACTACCCAAAAACCATTAATGGATGTAGACAACTTGGAGTGTCCCGATGGATACTGGCCTATCTTCAAGGGAGAATCATTTGATCTATGGACCCCAGATACTGAAGTCTACTATGCATGGGCAAATCCAGATCTTGTTTTAACATATCTCCAAAATAAACGATGGAATTCAAGAAACAATCCCCGTAGTGCTCATTCGGAATTTGAAATTAACTTTATTCGGAGTAGCCATACTCTTCCTTGCCTCAAACAACGTATTGCTTTCAGAGATGTAACTGGAAGAACAAATCATCGCACAGTTATTGCTTGCCTAATTCCCGCGAATGTATTTTTGACTAATGCTGCTCCCTATTTTCTCTTTCCACATGGTGATGAAAAAGATCAATCTTATCTTCTTGGAGTTCTCTCCTCTATTCCACTTGACTGGTATGCTAGACGATTTGTAGAGACACATGTCAATTTTTTTGTAATCAATCCTTTCCCAATTCCCCGCCCTACCCGTGAATGCCTCCTTTGGAAGCGTACCGTTCAGATTGCTGGACGATTGGCCTGCCCAGACGATCGATTTGCTGAGTGGGCCAAGAAAGTTGGAGTAGATTGCGGACCTATAAATGATACAGAAAAGGAAGATCTTATCTATGAATTGGATGCCGTTGTTGCTCACTTGTATGAACTCAGTGAACCCCAACTTGTCCACATCTTTGAGACATTTCATGAGAACTGGGACTATGAAGCACGGCTTTCTGGTGTACTGGCACATTATCAGAAATGGACCCAAAGACTATGACTCAAAGGATGAGTATTAAGCCTGAATTGTACCATTGGGCTTGTAATCGTGCTCCTGTTGACCCAATTAAACTCCGTAATCGCTTTCCAAAGTATGATGACTGGGTAAGCGGTCAACAGTGCCCCACATTCAGGCAACTGGAGAATTTTGCAAAGTTTACCCATGTTCCTTTTGGTGCATTATTTATGTCAAAACCTCTAGTTGAAGAATTACCCATTCAGGATCTTAGAACATTAAAGGATTCTGACACCTCAAAACCAAGTGCTAACTTGTTGGACACACTCTATATGTGTGGACAACGTCAAGATTGGTATCACACATTTGCACTGTCTGAAGGTTTTGAACCACTCCCTTTCGTAGGATCCACTACAATAGATAGTAACATTGAAGATGTAGCCGATGAGATACGAAATCTAATGGACTTTGGTTTAGGGTCACGTCAAGAGTTAGCCAACTGGACCCAAGTACTTGATTACTTATCTGATCAGGCAGATGAAATAGGAATCCTTGTGATGATCAGTAGTATTGTTCGTAACAACTTACATCGAAAACTTGATCCGCGAGAGTTTCATGGTTATACCCTTGCTGATCCTATGGCACCTGTAATATTCATCAATAGTGCTGATTCTAAATCTTCCCAGATATTCATATTTTTGATTGGTCTGGCCCGGCTTTGGTTAGGCGAATCAGGCTTGTCTAATGCTTCACTTGATACTACCCCTTTACATCCCGTCGCAAAATGGTGTTACCAGGTCGCTCTTGAGATCCTTGTACCTGCTGAGTTTTTGCTAGAAAATTTTCAAATCAATACTGATCTATTTGATGAGGTAAAGAGACTATCAATTCAGTACAAAGTCAGCCCACTTGTTATCTTTCAACAACTTTATGATCATGAAGTATTATCGTCTCAGGTTTATGAAGAATTCTTTAAATCTGAACTGAGTCGCTCTAATCCAAAACATGGAGAACATGGACCCAATTTCTACTCGACACTCCGATCCCGCGTCAGTCCACGATTCGGCGAAGCACTAGTTGACAGTACCCTTAGCGGACAAACCAAATTTATGGATGCATTATACTATCTTGGAATCAATAAAATATCTACTTTAGAAGCTTTTGGGGATACCCTTTTTGAGGATCAAAATTACTGATAATACCTGATCTTATGTTCTCGCTTAGAATAAATTTGATATATCAAGATTTGATTTCAATCTTTGAACCTTTAGGGTTTGATGAGATTAACTTCCTTGTTCAATCTGACTTTTCTGTTGTAAAACCATGATTAATCGTGTTACCATAAGACCTGAATTGTTTCAATGGGCATGCAAACGTGGCCAAGTTGATCCAGATAAATTGGAAAAACGATTTCCAAAATACACCGAATGGGAAAAAGGTTTTTCCAAACCAACACATAAACAATTGGAACACTTTGCGAAATTTACACATGTGCCAATTTGGACTCTTTTCCTCAAAGAGCCACCCGTGGAGGAAATGCCAATTCGTGATCTACGCACGATGGATAATCAGGATGTACAACAACCTACTTCAAATTTATTAGACACAATTTATCTTTGTTTACAAAGACAAGATTGGTACCGTTCTTTCTCGTTAGAAGAGAGAGAACAGCCTCTTCCATTTGTTGGTTCTGCTACTATCAATAGTGATGTTCAATCTGTTGCTGATGATATGAGATCTGTGCTACACTTCAATGAAACAGATCGAAATAAACTACCCGATTGGTCCTGTGGTCTTCAATACCTTTCTAACCAAGCCGAATCTATTGGTATGTTGGTTATGATAAGTAGCATTGTTGGTAATAATACGCATCGAAAACTCAAGGTTGAAGAGTTTCGAGGGTTTTCATTAGCAGATCCAATAGCCCCTTTAATCTTTATCAATGGGGTTGGCTCAATTGCAGAACAGATTTTCACTCTGTCTCATGAATTAGCACATATCTGGCTTGGACAATCAGTACTGTCCAAAGCTTCTATGGATTCATTTCCTGATCATCATACCGAACAATGGTGTCATCAGGTAGTAGCTGAACTTCTGTTTCCGAAAAAGTCAATGATAGAAAACTTTCAAAAGAACTTTTCTATTGATGAGAATCTTCGGATACTAACACGGCACTACAAAGTTAGTACGATTGTTATCCTGCAACGACTTAAAGATCTTGAAATATTGCAACCTGACGAATTCATGGAGTACTATCGTATTGAGATGCAAAGATCTTATCCAAAACCATATGGATGTAGTAGATCAAGTTTTAATTCTGCACTCAAAAATCGAGTTAGTCATCAATTTGGCTCCGCTCTAGTAGCCAGCACCTTTTCTGGGGATACATCCTTTACAGATACGTTTCATTATCTGGGCATTCGCAAAACATCTACGTTAAAGTCGTTTGCAAAAAGTTTTAATATGAGAGTTGACTGATGTACTTGATGAAAACAAAAATCGCCATCAATACAATTCACCTCCATTACCCTATTTGTTTTCATCGGAACCTCTGGGGTTGGCTAAACTTATACTGCAATGAAAATCGTCTTAGCATTCTACAACTACATGATCAAGTATGTAGCCATAATGTAACCTATAGACTTAGGAGTATTATTCCATCTTCTTGTGACCTTAGTCAATACCAATTGGCCTATATCTCTAAGGTATATCCGAAAGATTATGACTGTGAATCATGGATTTCCCGTATTCTTCATCATCTTCATAAATTGAGGAAGAATGATGACTTATAGGATGACCGTCAAACCAGAATTATATGAATGGGCATGCAATCGTGGAGATGTTGACCCTCAGAAGCTTCGTCAACGATTCCCAATGTTTGACGAATGGGTAAGTGGCACAAAACAACCTACCATCAAGCAGTTGGAGAAGTTTGCTAAGTTTACGACTGTTCCTCTGGGTGCACTATTTTTGTCAAAACCTTATGAAGAGGAATTACCAATTCAAGACCTTCGTACAATGAGGAATCAAAAAATAGTGACTCCAAGTGCTAACCTATTAGACACAATTTATATGTGTCAGCAACGTCAAGACTGGTATCAGACATTTGCCATATCCGAGGGTGCGAAATCTCTACGTTTTGTTGGTTCCGTCACAGTAAATAGCGATATTCATGACGTAGCAAAGGACATAAGAACAGCCTTAGACTTTTCTGTACAATCACGCGAACAATTACCGAATTGGTCTTATGCACTTCGTTACTTTACTGAGAAGGCCGATGACTTAGGCATCCTTGTTATGATCAGTGGAGTGGTACGTAACAATTCACATCGAAAACTTGATCCCCACGAATTTCGTGGATTCACTCTAGCTGATGATATAGCACCTCTGGTTTTTATCAATGGTTCAGACTCAAAGGCTGCACAGATCTTTACACTTGCTCATGAACTAGCACATGTATGGCTTGGAGAATCATCCCTCTCTAATTCATCTCTTCATTCACCACCCACACATGTCATAGAAAAATGGTGCAATCAAGTAGCTGCCGAACTTCTAGTTCCTGCCTTATTATTAAATGATCATTTTCGTGACGACATAGATTTATCTTTTGAAATTCAACGCCTCTCAAAGCAATATAAAGTAAGCACCATTGTCATCCTGCGTCGCCTGTATGATTTGGATATGATTGACCAGACCGTCTTCAGCGAGCAATACCGCTCCGAATTAAAGCAATACACTCCAAAACGAAGTAGAGGTGGCGGTAATTTTTACGCAACCCTGAAAACTCGAGTGGGTGCCAGATTCGGCGAAGCACTCGTTGACAGTGCTCTTAGTGGTAAGACCGTGTTTACTGATGCATTGTATTATCTTGGAATTCAAAAGATATCTACTTTGGAATCGTTTGCAAAAACCCTTTATGAAGAGTAATCAAATTTATGTATCTCTTGGACACTAACGTATTTATTGACGCTTACAAATTTCATTACGGTTTTGAATTCCATCCTGGTTATTGGGACTGGTTAATTCATGCTAATCAATCGGGAATAGTGTTCAGTATTGATGCTGTCTATGATGAACTGAGTCAAAAAGAAGATGCACTTTTTATTTGGTTCAAAGAACATAGAGATACTCTCATTATTGAACCTCCCAAAGACTTGAACTTACATGTGAATCATGTCTCTGATTTATTATCTGGACAAAACTATAAGCCCCATGCGATTGCGGAATTTATGATGTCTGCCGATTTCCGTATCATTGCCCACGCAATGTCTTATCAATCCAAGGTTGTTACTCACGAAGTAATCAGATCACGTAAAGGAAGAATTAAGATTCCAGCCATCTGCAAAGAATTAGATGTAGAATGTATCAACCCTTTTGAAATGCTTCGCACGGAATCTCCCCGATTTATTTTAGACCTTGGATCATGAACCAGAAACCTACCTTCATTGATAATCGAAGTGGGAATACACTCGCCCATGCATTGGCCAAAACCCTCACGATCCAAGCTCGTGAATCGCCAAATCAAACCCCCGATCAACTACGGATTGCAACGGCCTTTTTTAGTCCCGCTGGTTTTAAGCATATCGCTGATCATCTCAAAAATATTTCATGTGTCCGTTTGTTGCTTGGTGCAGACCCGAGTGGACTTCCGATCCCAGATCCAAAACCATTGAACACCCCTAAGGAAGATCATGAGCGAAAACGCATTCATCAAGCTTGGAAGTATCAAATCCTCCATCTTGAATATGACCGCGACCAACTTCCTTTCAACCGCACGAGTCGCGATGCATTAGAAGCACTCACATCCGCACTCAAAAGTGGCAATATGGAAGTACGAAGATATACCAAAGCATTTCTTCATGCTAAAGCCTATATCCACTCCTCTGAAGAAGATGGAGGAATCATCGCAGGTTCCTCCAACCTGACACATGCGGGGCTCACCCACAATCTTGAATTGAACTTAGGATGCTACGATCATGGTACCGTACAACAATCCCAACAATGGTTTGATGACCTATGGGATGAAGCCGAGGACTATAACTTAGCCGAGATCTATGAAGTCATTTTTCATGTTCCAAAACCATGGTTGGTCTTCCTCCGAGCCCTATGGCAACTCTATGGTGAAGAATTACAAGAGGAGAGAGTAGACAGCGATAATCTTCCTCTAACCACTTTTCAAAAACATGGAGTGGCAAGAGCCATTCGGCTGATACGTGAAAGAGGTGGGGTGATTGTTGCTGATGAGGTTGGACTGGGCAAAACATTTATTGCCGGTGAAATTCTGCAACTCTATATCGATCGCCGCCAGAGAGTACTGCTGATTTGCCCAGCTGCCCTAAGAGATAGTACATGGAAACAATTCTTGATTGAATATCACTTATATGGCATTGAATGTGTTTCCTTTGAACAATTGGCACAGGATAAGCAACTGCGTGACTCTAAACAACGCCCTAATGCTACAGGAGATCATCTCCAACGTCCTCTCAACGAATACCAACTCATCATTGTAGACGAGGCTCATAATTATCGTAACCCTGGTGCTCCAAGCCGGGCAGCGGCTCTTCGTCATCTACTTTTTGGAAAAAAACGTGATCTACTTCTACTGACTGCCACACCTGTTAACAATTCACTCTGGGATCTATATCATCTTATCCACTTTTTTGTGCGACAGGATGCCCATCTTGCCGATCGGGGAATCCTCTCCATCCGGCAACGCTTCATTCAAGCCATGCATACAGATCCCACCAATCTAAGCCCCGATGTCCTCTATCCAATCATCGATGCTACCACCGTCAAAAGAACGCGCCAGTTTGTAAAGAAACACTACTCTGGTGATACCATCAAGAGACCCGATGGTACATCTCGCACAATTGAATTCCCCAAGCCGATTCCCATGACCGTTCGTTATGCGTTGGAAGATCAATTGCCTGGATTTTTTGACCAACTGGAGCAGGCATTGGATTCTGAAGGCAAAAAAGGTATTCTGTTTGCACGGTATAGGCCCGACTCCTACCGTAAAGAACTCCTTGATTCGGATGAAAATCATCGTATTGATGCAATGACTGGCCTTTTGAGATCTGGGCTTCTCAAACGATTTGAATCTTCAAGCGGTGCATTTATGAAAACGATTCAAAAAATGGTGGATCAACATAACCATTTTTTGAATGCACTCGAAAAAGGGAAAGTGATAACAACGATGTTTCTACAGGAAATTTCTGGAGATGATGAAGTGCTCTTTAATGAGATGTTTGATAATTCTGGGGATAACAATTCTGATCTTATGTATGATGCCACAGACTTTGAAATCCATCGTCTGAAAGATGATGTTACTCGCGATCGTGATACATTGCAGAATCTACTGGTTTCAGCTCAGTCGATCACCAGAGAGAAAGATGCCAAACTCAAATCCCTCTCGGACGAACTCTGCACAATTGCACAACAAGCCGAAAATGAGGCATCTGACTCCATTGATGAATGCCAGAGACGAAAAGTGTTGATCTTCTCTTCCTTTTCCGATACCGTTGAATGGATCTGGGAGTTTCTAAAATCCGAACTTACAAACCGTCATGAACTACGCCCCTACTGCAATCGACTTGTTGCCGTCAGTGGATCTAAGGAGTTTTCTGATGTTTCAAAAGAAAAGGCTACTCTGGGCTTTGCACCTGTCTCCATGCAAGCTCCCCCCCATGCCGATGATGACCTTTATGATATTCTCATCACAACCGATATTCTCGCAGAGGGAGTCAACCTCCAGCAGTGCAGACATATCATCAATTATGATGTTCCTTGGAATCCTATGCGACTCGTACAACGGCATGGTCGAATCGACAGAATCAACAGCCTTCATCCAAGAGTCTTTTTAAGAACCATTTTTCCTGTTGATCGGCTTAATGAACTGCTCAATCTAGAATCACGGATTCTGAATAAACTCGCCATGGCAGCTGCAAGTGTTGGTGTTGTCGGACCTTTGGAAAAAAGTGCTCACGGAGATCAAGTCTTCACCGAAACTCGCCAAGAAATCGAGAAGTTAATCCAAGAAGATCCATCTCTGTTTGAACGGGGTGGAACCGTATCGGCTACCCAAACTGGTGAGGAATATCGACAGACTCTCCGTAAAGCCTATGATGAGCTAGGAACAGACATTGAAAAAATTCCATGGAAAACGGGTTCAGGAATGAAAAAAGGAAACCAACGGGGGGTGTTTTTCTGTGCCGTCGTTGGGCATGAAACCAATCTTGAGCGCACATACCTGCTCTTCATCCCTGCCAACTCTGACTGGAAACCCACCCCCGATGAGAATCAGTTCATTAATGAACTCGGAACATGCCTTCGCTTAATTGAATGTGATGAAAACACAGAAACTTGGTATCCAGATCAACTTCATGAGCGGGTCTATGACTTCTGGGAAGTTGCACAGTCCCACATTTTGAAACAATGGACGGTTGAAACGGACCCCAAAAATCTACAACCCAATGTGGATCGGATCAATCGTGACATTGCCGAATTAATACGACAGCATCCTCCCTTAGAAAGGGATAAAAAGCAACGGCAACTAGCACTTGACATTTTAGAATCGCCTTGGCCTCGACGCGAACAAACTGAACTACGAAAAATATTTAATCAGTCTGTAGATGATGTGGCTGTACCCAGAACAACCCTTTCTAATGACCTTGTTCAGTATATCCTTTCCACCGGATTAGAACCCAGCCAAATTCCTCCTCCCCTCCCTGAGATTATATTAGATGATATCAAGCTCATGTGTTGGGTGGCGATTGAGCCAGAAATCAACTAAATAGGCTAGTCAAATTGATCTCCATATTCCATAATGACCCTATTTGGTGTACCATCACCTCTACTTTTCATCTGTATTGGGTAGATCGTAACCACAAGTGGGCATACTTTGAGATTTCTTTTTTTTCAAGAAATGATGAGTAGCGTTATTTCTATGAGGGGGCTTTTAACTCTGATTCGTTTGGGGTAAAATAAGTCCAAAATCGCTCTAAAAATGACTGCAAATCATATTCAAAACCCCCACTCTGATTTAGTTGAAGGTAGCATTAATTTTGCTTCCCCCGTTGTAATGTTGTCCAGATAGTATTTATGTCGTACTGGACAATAATACTCGCAATCAAGATAGAAAAAAATGCGTTGAGAATTTTGTTGATCTTTGGCGCTGTTCACGAACCTAAACTGTGTGATTACACATCATGGGAATACTTGTCAACAAGATATAATACTGTCACACTCAAGAACTGACAGGAGGTCTGATCCAGACCTATGTGGGATTAATACCAAGAACGATAGTCCATAAAAAATCTGTGATCCACACCTAAAATTCAATGTCAGGATTCAGATTCTGACATGGTGCTGATCAGTTTGTCTCTAAGTTCCAATGCGAGCACTCGGTGTACTTCGTCTTCGTAGAGACCATTTTCAAAAGCAACATGACGAATTAACCTATGTTCTTCATCGGTATATTGATTCTTATCACTCATGTAGTCAAAACTAAACGATTGAATTTGATACGCATCTTTGCCTTTGACCTGGTCATGTACCATACTGGCGACTCTTTCAACCCAAGCAACTGCATCCAACTGTTCGGAAATATTTTTACCCTTGTCAGTTAGATGAATAGGACTACGCTTAGATTCAATTTCTGAAAATAGACGGTAATAAATTCGAGAATTACTGTCTTTGAGTTCTTGAATTTTTTCCTGATTATCGCGGATCAATTGCTGATTTTCTCGGATCTCTTTCCGAATTTCTCGGATCTCTTGCTGATTCTTCTCGGATTTCTTTCCGAATTTCTCGGATCTCTTGCTGATTCTTCTCAATCAATAGCTGATTCTTCTCAATCCGCAGCTGATTTTCATGCATCATCTGCAGTTGCCTTGAGCTTTGATCCTTGAAATCTTTCATAAATTCCCTGAAGCCAGACCGATCCTTGTTGACCGATCCTATCCAAATTCCTATGGCAACGAGAGCCGGCACAATGGCAATAACAAGTGCAATGATAATTTCAGTAATTGGAATCCGGTCAGGCATATGTCCTAATTGATCGCAAGAGTGAACGGATTAATTCAACTAAAATCAGTAAACGATTGCTTTCAAATGTGGTTCCATGTGAATGATATGGAAAACCAAACAGGTCACATGTTTACATGGTGTACTTTTTGGGCTGAATGTTCATTGATGCTGACAGCAATTCTTAGTTTACGTTGACCGGCGATGATGTCAATAATCCATTTCGTTGTATATTTAATGAATATCCATCCTAACTGATCTGGATAGCAAGTGCGTTGTTGATTCACTCTCGTTGCCTCTTTTCGTCTCCTTCATCCTATAATCAAATCTATCTTTCAACTTTTAAAAGATATGCTTTCCTACGTGATCCGACCTTCCTTCTCCATAATTATCCTGCTCATTGCTCTGTTAATCCCGAATATTCTTTCAGCACAGTCACAATGGGAATTAGTCTGGAGCGACGAGTTTGATTATACTGGAATTCCTAATCCTGACTTGTGGTCCTATGATGTTGGAGGAAATGGCTGGGGTAATCAGGAAGAACAATATTACACAGATGCCCGATCTGAAAATGCAAGAGTAGACGGTGATCATCTCATCATTGAGGCCCGAAAAGAATCATGGGGTGGGCGTAATTACACCTCTGCCCGACTGGTTTCCAAGGGAAAAGGAGATTGGGCCTACGGACGAATTGAAGTTCGTGCCCAAGTCCCCAAAGCCAGAGGCACATGGCCCGCGATTTGGATGCTTCCCACCAATAGTTTCTACGGTAATCGTGGCTGGCCTGATACTGGCGAGATTGATATCATGGAACATCTTGGTCATACCCCAGGGCGGATACATGCCACCATACATACCGACGCATTCAATCACCTGCAAAACACTCAGCGCGGTGGATCCATTGAAGTTGCTGATGCAACCGATGCACTTCATGTATATGCCGTCGAGTGGACCCCTACCCGTATGAAATTTTCGGTTGACGGTAACACTTTTTGGACCTACAACAAAGGGGTAGGAAATTGGACTGCCTGGCCCTTTGACACACATTTTCATCTCATTCTTAATGTTGCCATTGGAGGGACTTGGGGGGGACAGCAAGGTATAGATCCAAATCTTTCCTCTGAAAAAATGCTGATTGATTATGTCAGAGTCTATCAATATGTTGGTGTGCCTTCCATTACCTATGAATTCCCAACCAATATTCAAGTCGGCGGCAATGCTACCTTCACTGGAACCTCATCCGATCCAGATGGTCGCGTCCAAAGAGTAGAGTTTTATCAGGGAGATGGTCTCGTTGACAGAATTGTCAGAGGAGTTGAGCAATGGACGGTCACCGTCGATAACCTGTCTGAAGGATGTTATAATGTGCGTGCGAAGGTGATTGATGATGGCGGCTGGTCGTTTGATTCGCCAGTTACTCCATTTAATGTAGGTGCTACTTGTAGACAAGCTCCCTATCTTATGAGCCCCCACCCCATTGAACGGAGAATTGAAGCCGAGTATTTCGACTTGGGTGGGCCACGAGTCGCATACCGAGACCTCTCATCCACCAATGACGGCAATGGTATACGATTGGATGAAGGCGTTGACATATACCCTACGACTGATGGCACTGGCTATCACATTGGGAATACATCTCGACGGGAGTGGGTTAACTATACCGTCCATGTTGACCAAGCTGGAATCTATGATGTACAGGTGAGAATGGCAAGTCAGGCTCGGAGTGTCTCATTCTCGTTAGAATTTGATGACGTTGATAAAACTGGCTTGATTGAGCATCCCACCCCAACCAACACCTTTCGAACGGCCCGCATCAATTTAGATGATGGCATACAATTGGACGAAGGGACACAAGTCATGAAATTAACCATAGGCGGTGGCGTTCCAAGTATCAACTGGTTTCAATTTCGTTTGAGATCTCCCACCAATCGTGAATACACCCCTGACACTGGTGAAACAGCTCTGATGGGCAACTACCCGAACCCTTTTACATCTTCAACCATCATAGATTATTATATTGCAACATCTGGGCATTTTGAACTTGACCTATTTAACACTTTGGGCCAACATGTCCGTACGTTAGCAAATCACCATCATCAGGCAGGGAATTATACCGCCACAGTATACGCACAAGGCCTCAGCCCTGGCACATACGTTTATCGATTGTCTGGCAGAGTGACCACTCACGGAATACTCCAGTATGTAAGAGAGTAACCAGATATGTCTGCGGATTACGAGTCAATTCATTTTTTGAAGAACTTCATTGCATGATCAATACTCCATACTCAATGAATCCTAATTAGCTCATTAATCTACCCATCCTAATATATTTCCATATCTAATGGATTTGTATAACCTCCGCGTTTTAGTCTCAATAATGCCAGACATGATTGGTGGATTCCTTGGAATTAATGGCAAATTCATCCAGTTTTAGCGTGAACCCTAGTGATGAAACCTTCATCCATCACCCTACATTGATGAATTTTTCACATTTTAAACAAATAGATCTCAATACCATAAGTCATTCTTTATTTGTTGCTGGAGTAAACTTCCATTCACTTAAAACTCTCTGAGGTAGACCACCAGAACGCCTCCTGATCCCAACGTATCAGGGGGCGTTCTTTTATTGTGACTACTATTGTATTCGTACTTGAGCAGCATCATCCATCCAGTCTTTACATAATGGCTCTTTGTACCAGTAGCGATGATTCTGTACAGATAGGTTCCACTGGCCAAATTCGTAGCATTGAGTTCAATACTCCGAGATTGGCACCCGCCTTAAAATCCTTGGCTGGTAAAGTCATTAATTGCCGTCTAACAGGTCAATCAATTGCAGCTGAACCAGTGCAGACTCTGGAAGATCAAACTGGATCCGCGTGGATAGATTGAATGGATTGGATCATTGCCATGCAAAGTAAACTCCGTAGGAATCTTGGAATTGTCCACACCGCAACCGTCGTTGCAAGATTCACCGGTCCATGTTCATCTACTGCAAAGATTTCCAAGTCGTTGGCGGTGTTGGACAAGTGTAGAATGAAGGCCTTACCATAATATCCTTGCAGATTAATGTCAAATACATTTTTTGAATCCTTTCCCACAACCTCAATTCTGTGGAATTCGGGAGAGAGCTTGAGATACCGATTGTTGACCTGATCAAATAACTGTGGGGAAATTTCATGTTTTTCTTGAAAACCTACTATCTTCTCAAGAGATTTTCAATTTTTCCTGTAAAAAAATCAAGGTTTTTAGTAAATTCCCGAACTTTTTCTTTTGTGCATGGTTCAACGCTGTTCATTCACTTTATATTCACTTACGAATCCTTTTCTTTTCTTATGAGCAATCAACCTCACAATCTTACTGCGGCTACAAAGTATCGCTTGAATCATATTGAGTCGATCACCCCTCCCGATATGGAGGAGGATTTTGGTGTCAATACGTTTAGCATTGATGAGATGCGCAAGCGACTGCCAAAAGCTGTCTTACAGGGTATGATCAATTGCATTACCAAAAGTGCACCCATTGATACCCAGCACGCTGAAATCGTGGCACTTACGATGAAGGAGTGGGCTTTAGAGCGCGGTGCGACTCACTTTGTCCATTGGTTCCAGCCTCTCACCGGTGGAACTGCTGGAAAACATGATAGCTTCATCAACCCTACCAATGTTGGCAAAGCGATTACGACCCTACGAGGCTCTGATTTAATTCAGGGAGAGCCTGATGCATCCAGCTTCCCCAATGGTGGACTACGTGCAACTCATGAAGCTCGAGGATATACGGTCTGGGATCCATCATCACCCGCATTCCTCGTCGAAAATGAAAACGGAAGTTTCCTTGCGATCCCAACATGTTTTGTTTCATGGACTGGTGAGGCACTTGACCATAAAACTCCCCTGCTTCGCTCTATTGATGCCCTCGACCGTCAAGCCCGTCGTGTCCTTCGGATGCTTGGAGAAAATGTGGACCGAGTTCAGACAACCGTTGGTGCTGAACAGGAGTATTTCCTGATTGATGAAGAGTATTATTACCGCCGCCCTGACCTGTACAATACTGGACGAACACTTCTGGGGGCAGCTCCTCCGAAGGGACAGCAACTTGATGATCACTACTTCGGAGAAATCCCAAGCCGACAGCTTGCCTGCATGCTGGATATCGAAAAAGAACTTTATCGGCTTGGAATTCCAGTAAAGACTCGGCATAACGAAGTTGCTCCCAGCCAGTATGAACTAGCTCCCGTGTTTGAAACCAGTGGAATCGCATCAGATCATCAGCAATTGATTATGATTACGATCAAGCGAATTGCACGTAAACATGGGCTTGTTGCTCTCTTGCATGAGAAGCCATTCGCCAACCTGAACGGATCTGGCAAGCATATCAACTGGTCTATCTCAACCGATTCCGGTGAAAACCTACTTGATCCAGGATCTACACCTCATGAAAATCTTACCTTCTTGATTTTCTGTACTGCAGTGATTCGCTCTGTCTATCGCCATCAAGATCTCCTGCGCATTTCCGTGAGTTCTGCTGGCAATGACCATCGACTTGGTGCTAATGAAGCTCCACCTGCCATTCTAAGTGTTTTCCTGGGATCCCAACTCTCCGGTCTCTACCAGAAACTGATCAACGGCGAAGAACTGAGCTCAGAAAAAGATACAGATCTGTTCCTTGGGGTGAGCATGTTGCCATTGGTTCCCAAACATGCTGGCGACCGTAACCGTACGTCTCCATTTGCATTTACTGGTAACAAGTTTGAATTCCGTGCAGCAGGGTCAAATCAATCTCTTGCTTTTCCAAATGTTGTCTTGAATGCTGCTGTTGCTGAATCTCTTCGGGACTTTGCTAACAAGCTGAGAGATGCACTTCGAGATAAAGATAAAAGCGACCCAGATGTTTTCAAAAATACCGTTTTGGACATCCTTAAAGCCGACGCCAAAGAATTTGAAACCATTTTGTTTGAGGGTGATAACTACTCTGAGACATGGCATAGAGAAGCTAAAAAACGAGGATTACTGAATCTCCGTACGACCGCTGATGCTCTCGTAGGCTTTGATTCCACCAAGAATACTGATCTCTTTTCATCCTTTGGTATTCTTACCGCTGCTGAACTCAAAGCCCGTAAAGAAATTGCACTTGAGCAGTATGAGATGGCCATTGACATTGAAGCAGAGACCCTGGAAAATCTCGTTCGAACACAGATTATGCCTGCCGCTTTTGACTATCTGAATTCGCTGACTCAGATTGCATCTCAATTTAGGTCCATCGGTATGAGTGTTTCAGCTACAACTCCATCTGTGCGGACTGCTACTGTCGTTCAGTCGCATCTCAATGAATTAATTGACGCAACGGATGACCTATCTAAGCTACTTGGTACCCATGCAGAAGATTTGGAGGAGAATGTCCAGTTCAGAAAAGACTCGGTCGTTCCTGCCATGCTGAAAGTCCGTGACACTGTAGATACACTTGAAGGACTTATCCCACACGCGAAGTGGCCACTACCAAATTATAGCGAAATCCTCTTTATTCATTGATAAGGACTGCTGTTTGAGACTTCATCATCCGTGAGGTCTCTTGATTCTTCTCACAAACTCTTTTCAACCCAGGTCACGAGCTGATCTGGGTTTTTTCGTTTTAAATCTGGAACGGTTGCATCCTCTGCAGGATACCCCACTGGAAAAAGAATGTAGGGTCTCTCATTGGAAGGTCTCTCTAAAATCTCAGATAAAAATCGCATGGGACTAGGGGTGTGCGTCAACGTCACTAAACCTAAATGATGAATCGCCGCAATGAAGAATCCACATGCAATGCCGCAACTTTCTTGTACATAATAATTCTTGGCACCGTCGTCACCGATATTCTTGGCAAAACATGCCACCAGCCAGGGGGCGGTTTCGAGAAATGGTTTCTTCCAGTCCGTACCAATCGGGGACAGTGCGTCAAGCCATTGCTTGGACATTCGTCTTTCATAACTTTCACGCTCCTCTTTTTCGGCCGCAATTCGGATCTGCGACTGAATGTCTGCATTGCTGACAGCTACAAAATGCCATGGCTGTCGATGTGCACCACTTGGTGCCGTTCCAGCCGTAAGAATCGCTTGTTGAATCAATTGACGGGGAACAGGTTGAGAACTGAACGACCGTACCGATCGACGATTCTGCATCAACCTGTAAAATCCCTGTGCCCGGGTTAGCATCTCTTTCTCGGAGTGCTCTGTAAACTGTAAGGGATGCTTTGATAAACGATGTGTCATCTCTATGGAGAAAGTCTTCCAAGCATTCGGGGAAACGGAATCGCTTCTCGGATATGTTCTAGTCCACAAATCCATGCAACCGTACGTTCAAGCCCCAGTCCAAACCCACTATGTGGAACCGTTCCGTAGCGGCGAAGATCAAAATACCACTCAAAGGCATCTTGTGGAAGACGATGTCTCTGAACCTGCTCCTCTAAAAATGTAAGATCATCCGCACGCTGTCCACCGCCAATGATTTCCCCAAAACCTTCGGGAGCCAGAATATCCATACCCAAAGCCAACCGATCGTCTTCTGGATCTCTTTTCATATAAAAAGCCTTGACTGATTCTGGGTATCGATGAACAATGATTGGCCGATCAAAATGCCATGTCAGTAATGTTTCATCGCTCCCTCCAAAATCTCCACCCCATTCAAACTGCTCTGCTGACTTCCCCCACTGCGGAAGATTTCTCAGTTCTTCGTCAATTTGATCCATTCGGATGTTGATTTCAATCTCGCGTGCATCAATGCGACGCTTTTTCCACTCCTTCAGTTGTCCATAATTCTGCCGATTAGCAGTGCGTTCCTGTTCAAGATCCGATCTTTCCTGCTGAAGTTGTTCTATGTGTTTTTGCACCATTACCTGAGTCTGATCACTATGAAGAAGTTCAACCGCATCGGTATAGGTGATCCGCGGGAATGGTGGCTGTACTCTACGAAGCCAATCCAGATCTCGTCCAAGTAGATCAAGCTCTTCATGGCAATCTTCAATGGCATCGGATGCAATTCGGATGAGAAAATCCTCGGCTAACGTCATATTCATATCCAAGTCATAAAACGCCATTTCGGGTTCTATCATCCAAAATTCGGTAAGATGTCTACGGGTTTTAGATTTTTCAGCACGAAAGACAGGGCCGAACGTATAGATCTTGTTGAACGCCATGGCCATTACTTCGCCATGCAGTTGTCCACTTTGTGTCAAATAGGCTGAACTTCCAAAGTAATCAATTTCAAAAAGTGTGCTCGTGCCTTCAACGGCATTCTTTGTCAGTAGTGGAGCATCCATCTGTAAGAAACCACGCTCTTGGAAAAAATTGTGGATACTCATGATGATACGGTTACGGACTCTCATGATTGCCCATGGACGCCGACTTCTCAACCATAGATGGCGATGATCCATCAAAAAGTCTATACCATGTGATTTGGGGGTAATTGGATAGTCTTTTACAATTTGGAACACTTCTATTTGGGAAGCTTGTATTTCTATGCCTCCGATCTGACGTTCATCTTTAAGGATTTCGCCCGTGACGATCAGTGAAGATTCTTGTGTTGTACTTGATGCGTTGTCCCATGATGTAGCATCTACTTTTCCCTGATTAACGACACACTGTACCATGCCGGTTCCGTCTCGGAGAACCATAAAGAAGAGCCCCTTGGATCCTCGTTTTTGATGTAGCCAACCTTTCAGGGTTACAGTCTCCCCAATGTGCTGAACAAGAGAATCAATTGTCATTGAGCGTATATCAGTATTGTTCTGAAATTCGTTGATACCAGTCATGAAGTTTGCGTTCACCATTCACAGATGAATGCAGGAGTTTGAATTCTCCAAACCCGCTTGTATCTGCAAAAATAAATTCGGATTCACCTTCGTCTGGAATCCTGTTATATCTCCAGATCTCGTAGGGATGATGCCCCCTTTCGTACGGATATCTTTCTTTTTCCGTTGGTCTGCCATACTTCAACAGAATTCTTCCACGATCTGATTGCCATCCTTCAATTCTCTGAAACGAGAAATGCTCATTTGCATACTCCACTAACGCAATGTAATCCTCTCGGAATTCATTGATCTGCGTTTGAGGTGTTGAATCACGAACATCCCAGAGTTCCTTTAAGAGTCGTCTGCGTTGTTCTTCACTCTTGGCCTGTTTTATCCGATTCAATTCTTGATGGGTTGTAATCTGTTGAATCAGATTAAGTTCATGATCTATTTGATCGGAAGGCATGAAAGCGTAAATGCTTTCTTCATAAATCGTACCCTCTGTCTCTGAATTCTCTGATGGTAAAACAATCAATGGATTGTAGCGAAAAAATTTGTGCGATTGATCTGCAATCATCACATTCGTTTCATCTATCACCTCAATATAAAAAGCATAGCTGCCTGATGATAGATTATGTAAGTCAAATGAACCTGCAATGAAATCAAGAGGAGGTTCTACACGACCAAAATGAATCTGTATATCTTCAATGGGATCTGGTGTATTGGCATCTCGAATATACGCATGCCAAGTATAGTTGCCGGTCTTGGAGGTGGTGTCAGTCACAGAATACATTTCCAGATAATAGAACAGTTGATTGATCTGTTCATCAAAAAGTTGATCAACCTTTGGGAAGATCGACAGTCCATTTTTGTTGAATGGTGCATCATGATCAGTGGAATCGACAATACTTGATGCTAAAATAACATCCGAAATAGCCACCCCTTCAAACTGGTTAAAATTTGGAATTCTGAGGGTTTTCATGATATGAACTGGTTTCAGATCTTGCATCATTAGATCCGCATGCATTTCATATTCACCAGGAGCAGCCTGTAGAGATCGTTTTTGCAGAAACACCTGATCTTTTTGAATTGCGGATGTATCGCGAACAGTGAAGTACAGTTCAGAGTCTTGGGATATATCACTGAGAACCGTTTCCTTTGACTTATGCGAAGTCAGCATCTTCATTTGTAATGGCACAACTGCTGAATACGTAGAGTCGGACAACACAAAAGTCAATGCATCCGCTTCAACTGAAAAATACAGATCTACCAGCGACTCATGATCATCGTGAGCAAAAGAAGCGTGACTGATTTTGATCTGGGCGTTTGATTGCTGTGGAACTGATACGAGTAGCCCACATAACTGAATCAATACAATCAGCGAACGTAAAATGTGATCCATCTGAAGCTCTGCGGATTCAAATTAATCTTCGCACGATGTGTAAAATCGGTGATTGCTATGAAAGGTTTTGATGGATGAGTCAATGAATGATATCCACTTCACCATAGAAATCAGATTCATGATTGAGATTTCAGTACACCTGCAATATCTGGCGGAGTCCAATCAGGGGGTTTCATCCATTTGCCATCCTCTCGGGCATAGCCTCCTGGTCCAAACTTCCGTAGATTGGCTTGATCTACCTCTTCAAGCAATTTTTCGTCATCAATCCCAAATGCAATCAGAGTTCCTATGGTAACTACAGAAATATCTGCACAACCATCTGCAACCCCTTCCACATCAACAGGCTTATTGGAAGAAAATTCACACGCATCAATGGTCACATCTTCCTTGTTCAGTTGAACAGAAATGCCCAAGGCATGAACTGTTTCCAGTGCTTCTTCAAGAATCAGACGAGCACGGAGAACCCGCGTATCATCATCGGGAGTAGTGACCTTTGTGGGGGTTGGCTGGCCAGCATTTTCCATAAATGCTTTGACCCGTTTATAGTGATTGGTTGACATGAAAATGATTGAAATGATCAAAATATAATGAAAACTGTGTATGATGAATAACCAGTATACTTATAAAATTGTTCTTGGCCATCCATCCCAAATCAAGCATTTAGTTCATTATACCCGAAACTATTGCTCAAGTTAGTTGAATTAATACAATTTTGATCTTTGCAAGCCAGTTATTCCAAACAATTTTATCAACTGCCGTTTTAGTGTTAAGCCAAATGGACATGACATGAGTACATTACTGTCTCAGAACTCATACATCCATGTTGATTATGTTGCATCAAACATGTCCCGGGAATTTTTTCCCTCAAGTTACTCCCGTATCTGGCAAAATCATCAAATGAAAGACGAGTATATCATTTTCTGCAAATTTATACCCTAAACCTTATCTTTGATCAAATCATTCTCATTATGATATTTTTGTTGTTGACAAAATGACTGTACAAATCAATCTTGAAGATCTTGTAAGGCAGTTACTCGTCCACCCAATCGAAACAGAATGGCTTGAATTCAAGTCAAATGATGCCGATCCTAAGATCATTGGACAAAATACCTCAGCACTTGCTAATGCTGCTTCACTCTTAAATAGAACCAATGGTTATATTATTTGGGGAATCCATGACGACACACATCAGATCATCGGTACCAAGTTTAACCCCGAAACTCAAAGAGTACAAAATCAAGATCTTCGTTTCTGGCTTCAACGCAATTTAGAACCAAAAATAGATTTTACTTTCCATAAAGTAGAGTTAGATGTCCACCCTATCGTAGTTCTCATTATTCCCAGTGCATTTGATCGACCAATTAGATTCAATAACGATGCATACATTCGTATAGGTTCTCACACTACTCATCTTAGAAATTATCCTGAAAGTGAAAAGCAGCTCTGGAAGTTATCGGATACTAGTTCCTTGAAACAAGTATTGGACTTGAAGGCTTACAAAGTGAAGATGTCTTAAATCTATTAGATTATCAGTCATACTTTGATCTGTCTAAAACACCCATTCCCCCAAATGCATCAGCTATCTTAAGTGTGTTGAAACATGAGAAATTTATTGATCAGAGAGATGACAAACGATGGAATATCCTCAACTTAGGATTGATTACATTTGCCCGAAATCTTACAGATGCTGGGCCATTAGGTCGTAAATCTGTTAGGATTGCTAAGTACTTGGGTCCATATAAAAGCAATAGCCGCCAAGAAGAAGTATCTGTAGGTTATGCCGCTGACTTTTCAAATATTCTAAGTCGTATCCAATCTTTATCTGCTACGGACGAGACTTTCAATGGCGGAATTAGAAAAGAGGAGCCTCGGTTTCCACTCATTGCAATTCGTGAAATTGTTGCAAATGCACTGATTCATCAGGATTTTACTATACGTGGATCTGGACCTATCATTGAAATTTTTGAGAATCGGATCGAAATTACCAATATAGGGGCACCTCTTGTGGAAGCCAAGATGTTCATTAACTCTTCACCTAAATCACGAAATGATTCTTTATCCTCACTTCTTCGCAGAATTGGAATTTGCGAAGAACTCGGTAGCGGCTGGGATAATATTGTTTCTGAAATTGAAAAGCGTCATTTACCAGCTCCCAAAATTGAAGTACTCGACAACAGTACTCGCATCACTCTTTACGCAAGAAAACCGCTCTCCGAAATGAATTCTTTCGAGCGTATTCAAGCAATCTACCTTCATGCTTGCTTGAGATATACTGATGGACAAAGTATCAACAACTCTAGCGTTCGCAAACGATTTGGAATGGATCATACACAAACAGCGAAAGCATCTCGATTTTTAGCAGAAGCCTTGGCGGCAGAACAAATTGTAATCGTAGATCCTAACGCCAGCCGAAAATACATGCGATATTTTCCACATTGGGCTTTTGCATCAGTATCTAAATAGAGCTACTACTGAAATGAATATAATTAAGAGATCCTTGTGAGCCTTTTGCAAAACCTCTCAGTCAACTCTAAAAAAATACGTCACAGGTGCTTCAGAGTAATATTTCTACGAAAACTCTGAGGTTTTGCAAAAGCTTCTTGTAAAACCTATTTGGATCTCAGACGCAATAGATCTATATTTCTACCAAAATGTAGGGGTTTTCAAAAGCCTCTCAACAAAGTGTCAGAATTCGTTTTGGGTTGTGAAATTTTTCTTCTTTTCAGAGTTAACGGGGATTGAGTGTATATTTGCCTCATTAGAAGATGTTATTTAGTGTCACTCAGTAATACGAAGATTTAGATTGATGTCCCATTCTCTTTGGATTTGATGCATTCAACGATTGGAGAATTCAGATTATGGCTACCGTAGACCACTCATCGCTTATTTCCTTATTTGACACTTATTTTCACTTTGGGGTGTTGCTACTCTTAATCACTGGAAAATCCCAGAAGTGATCCACCTGTGTTCAGATTCATGTTGACCGCTCTTGAAAGAAGGGACGTTCGGAGATCGCTATCGCTTATTTTCTTTATTTGCTGGTTATTTTCACTCTTGGGCTTTTTCGATACTCCATTGCCTGAAAATCTGCCCTGAGAGACGTTAAACGCTAATTTCCTTATTTGACGCTTATTTTCACTTTGGGGTGTTTTTCTCTTCATTGTTGCAAATTCCCAATATGATCCATCTGTTCAGATTCATGTTGGCACCCTTGAAGGCAGGGATGTCGGGAGGTCACCATCGCTTATTTTCTTTATTTGCTGGTTATTTTCACTCTGGGGCTTTTGGGACACTCAACTAGCTGAAAAAATGCCCTGAGAGGCATTCAACGCTTATTTCTTTATTTGCTGGTTATTTTCACTTTGGGGTGTTTTTCACTTCATTACTGGAAATTCCCAACATGATCTACCTGTTCAGATTCATATTGACCACTCTTGAAGGCAGGGATGTCGGGAGGTCACCATCGCTTATTTTCTTTATTTGTTGGTTATTTTCACTCTTGGGCTTTTGGGACACTCAACTAGCTGAAAAAATGCCCTGAAAGGCATTCAACGCTTATTTCTTTATTTGCTGGTTATTTTCACTTTGGGGTGTTTTTCACTTCATTACTGGAAATTCCCAACATGATCTACCTGTTCAGATTCATATTGACCACTCTTGAAGGCAGGGATGTCGGGAGGTCACCATCGCTTATTTTCTTTATTTGTTGGTTATTTTCACTCTTGGGCTTTTGGGACACTCAACTAGCTGAAAAAATGCCCTGAAAGGCATTCAACGCTTATTTCTTTATTTGCTGGTTATTTTCACTTTGGGGTGTTTTTCTCTTCATTGCTACAAATTCCCAATATGATTTACCTGTTCAGATTCATCTTGGCCACCCTTGAATGCATGGATATTCAGAGATTGCCATTGCTTATTTTCTTTATTTGCTGGTTATTTTCACTCTTGGGCTTTTGGGACACTCAACTGTCTGAAAAAATGCCCTGAGAGGCATTCAACGCTTATTTCTTTATTTGACGCTTATTTTTACTTTGGGGTATTTTTACTCTTAATCGCTGGAAAATCCCAAAAGTGATCCACCTGTTCAGATTCATGTTGTCCGCCCTTGAAGGCAGGGATATTCGGAGATCACCATCGTTTATTTTCTTTATTTGCTGGTTATTTTCACTCTGGGGCATTTATGACACTCAATTGCATGAAAATCTGCTCTGAGAGATGCTCAACGCTTATTTCTTTATTTGACGCTTATTTTCACTCTTGCATGATTTGAACTCAAAACTGCGGTGATTCCCACAGTGTCACCTAATGATTCCAATGATATTGACAGATTCGGGGAATCAGTAGAATTGAATCAACCGCTACTGACCTTACAGCCAATACCTATGACTAGGTGAGTGAGTCAAGTAATGCATCGTACTGTT
The DNA here is from genome assembly GCA_026708685.1 of Bacteroidota bacterium. Taxonomy (GTDB): domain Bacteria; phylum Bacteroidota; class Rhodothermia; order Rhodothermales; family Bin80; genus Bin80. Next base: position 24,599 of record JAPOUL010000071.1, on the reverse strand, counting down.
CTATATGAACACCCCAGTCAAGGCGATCAACAATCCCACGAAGCGTATCAGGAGGCAATGGACGCTCTTCTTCCATGAGCATAGCCTTTAATATGGAAAAGAGCTCCTCTTCATTTTCATACAGAACCGGAGCATGCAAAAGTGGGCGATGCAAATTAGACGGAATCAATTCTGGGTAACTCAGACGGTTGGGTAAAAGAGGGTGACAGCCACAGTAAATAGCCTCTAGCATAGCAATTCCAAAAAATTCATGAATGGCCGTGGAAACCACAATATCTGCACGATGCAATAACTTGCTGTACTCTTCAAAGTTTTCAGCATAGCCATAATGAAGAATCCTTTCAGCATAGCGCTCAAAAGCTATATCAAACTCTGACGGTTGCTCCTCAAATCGTTTTCCCGCAAGAATTAGACGAAATCTACACCCCGAATCGTCAAGACGATTCATCAATCTGAAAAACGCCTCTGGATTTTTATCATACTCCCACCGCTGATTCCATAAAACAACTGGTGGAGAATCTTTTCCCAGTTCGGTCTGGGCATACTGGGCATGAGACTGTAGATCCATCCCAAGGTGGATCACCCTGCTTTTTGCCCGTATCTCCGATACCGTATGAAGATGGGTATAATCTGGGAAAACTCGTAGCAAACTAGGAAGTGCATGAATAAACTCCTTATAGTGATATTCAGAATTAAACACCACTTGATCCGAAGCAAGGCACGAAAGATAGTTGATGTATGAATAGGAAAGATCACGCTTAACCTCTGAAGCTAGCGGATAGGTTAACTGATTTTCGTGAAGATAATAGACAACTGGTATATCTCCTATTTCCCTACGGACCAACGCAAGAAAAGCTGGAACGTTGACCATGCTTGAAGCCAGAATAATATCCGGCTTAAATCCATTTTTGATTGCCTGTCTGGATTTTCGTGCAAGTGTCTGTGCTCCACCCTGAAGCCTCCACTTCCAAAATCTGGCAGACATGGTAATGAGATGATACTCATGGCGACTACTGCGAATGAGTCCATCTACAAAATTCCTGTGAGATCCCCCATACCATGGCTCTAAAGCCAGTACCTTCATCAGCGCTTCTTGGGCTTAGATTTTCGAGCCTTGGATCCAAATTTCTTCTGGACCTCCTTGTTCTCATCGTCCGTCAATGGACGCACAATGGCTAAATCTCGGACTTGAAGCAGATCCCGTAAAGCATTGTCCATCACCTCATCAGCGGTGACTGAAACCTGCTCTCCCGGTTGAATGTCTAACTTCCTCCCATCAAGCTTGACGGAAATCGTCTTCTTATTCGTGTTTTTGATGATCATACCCTTGCGATTGCGAGGTATCATAGATTCAGATGTTTGATTTCAATAAGTATACGAATTATTCACTGAATACGCTATATATCATATTGAATTTGGTCCAAAATCCTCAATACAAATGGATTGATGAGCTAAGTCAATATCATCTTCAAGATTTGAAGCAATCACTGTCACATGACCAGATGTTTGCATTTGATTAACAATTCCCCTCACTATATCCCTCCCCTCCCTGTCCAAGCCCAAGGTCGGTTCATCCATTAGAATAACCTTGGGCTCATGATATAAAGCAGCTACTAGCCTCGCACGCTGGTGCATTCCTGTGGAGTAGGTTCTAACAAATGAATCCATATCGGACTCTAACCCTATTCTCGATACAATGGATTGAATTCTATCGTCATCTATTTTCACAGATCTGACCTTTGCGATAAATTCTAGATTTTCAGTTAGGGTGAGATCCTCATATAAATTCACATAAGGTGCGACCAGTCCAACATACAACGGATACTGATCTCGCGGGATTGTTTTCTGTGAGATCGTCAATTTGACACTGCCATATGACGGTTGAAGTACCCCCGCTAAGATCTTGAGTAATGTTGACTTACCAGAACCATTTGCACCTGTAATGGCTAAGACATCTCCTGAAGTAAGTTCCAGTTCAACTTCATGGAATATCTTTCTGTATCCATACTGATGGCCTCCGCCACTTACAGATAATGTGGTCATTGATCAAAAATAGTCATGTGCACCTATTCATTTCAACCATTGGATTTTATAGATGTTGAGTCAATGAATGTGTATGGTTTGGGATCAATCGTCTCAATGTTCATGCGATGACATCTGTCCATGTTCATCTTTTCATCGGGATCAAAGATAGATGGAAGATCAACATTGAAGAATACGCTCCTTTTATCGTGGATTCTATTCTGCCGTATTCATGCCTGAGTAGCAAGCATCTCTCTAACTTGTAATCATTAGGTCTATTACATTCAAATCAGCTATTCATTGCACCTCATTGAAAATAACCCACAAATGACTGTCCATCAAACCTCTACGATTCATATCTGTTAATTACATCGGTTGATTTGAAGAAGAATCCAAAGGCAAACATTCTTCTGGACATGCACTGAGTTCAGTGTCTCAGGTTTTCATCACTGCTATATGATTCCTAAGATTCTCAATGCCATCATCAGGACTGCAATCATCAAGACAATTTTGATGATCTTTTCACCGCGTTGGATTGCCATTTTTGCAGCAATGTATGCTCCTATTGCATTCCCAGTGGCCAGCACGAACCCCAACGCCCAATCTATCTTCCCCATGACTGCATAAAGAAATAATGCTGGTATCATATAGATAAGTACAATCGTGATTTTATGAACCGTTGTGGTCAGCAAGTCTAACCTCATGAGATGGACCAATACAGCCATGAGCAAAAAACCTACCCCGACCTGAATAAATCCACCATAAAACCCAATCGCTAATAGAGATGGCCCTGTCCATAAAGATTGTCTCTCACCTTGCTCTTCTGGATTACTGTTCCGTGGAATGAGCATACTCAATACGATCAAAATTAATAGACCACCAAGTATTTTTTCAAATACAGCGTCATCAATTCTTGTAGCAACCAGAGCTCCCGTAATGGCTCCTGGTATAGTCCACAATGCCAAGGTAAAACTCGTGCGGAGCCGAGTCTTTTTCTCGTGTGAAAAGGTAAGAACTGCCGATATGTTCTGAACAAGTATCGCCACACGATTGGTTCCGTTGGCAACCCCTGCATCCAAGCCAAGAAGAATCAGCAAAGGCAATGTAATGCTAGACCCACCACCAGCCATCACATTGACCACCCCAGCAATCACACCTGCGAGAAATAAAAGTAGCCACAGAGCGTGAAACTCAAACATTAGACCGCCTCAGCGGCGGATAAAGGCAATAGACTTGATCTTGCCATCCAGTTCTGACTTACGACGAGATAATTTGAAGCCTGAAGAAGGCTTCCAGGTCTCTAATGCTTCTGGTTCTGTCGCAGGACCACGAACAATAAAATTCATCAGTTGACCTCGATATACCGTATCATCACTCACCGGCTTGCCATCTGGATTATAAAAACATACCGTAGCACGACCAGCATGAGAGTCATTATCATCCCATGCAACTCTGTAGGGCTCTGGAAGTAAGTCCCATACAAATTTATTCCTTACAGTCTTATTGAGAAATGGACTTATAAGTGGTCTCCAATACGTTGTGAGGAGTCCAACATCGGGAACAGTAGCTGCCATGCTCAAGGTATGTTCTGGAATGAGATCGTCTGGACGCAATAAACCAAAAAGGCCACTCAGGATGACACTGTTCTCCAAAAGCCGACGCTGTGCCCCAGTGGGGAGTCCATCAAAATCTACTGCACTGTAAAAAGGATCAGGAGCAAAACGCTTACGGGCAGCCATGAGTGGGGCATTATAAACAGAAGTCGTGATGTCCGCACATTCTTCAACATCTCCATCTCCAAAAATCTCATGAAGAATCTCGGTTTTATCACCCCGGATTATATCAAGAAGTTTGTCGAGAATTTCCCGGCGATTGGGAATCAACTGATGGAAATAGTTAAATGTCGTTCTGGATCGGTAGTCAAATACATCTGGGGCAAACGGATTTCCTCCGCTCGCCATGTAAGTTGCCGATCCAACCAATACTGCAAAACGGTCGTCGATGGTTTCGCCCCCTACTCAGATTCTGAAGACGGAGTAGACTTGGAATCCATAATCTCTTCCATCTGTGAATTGATCTCCTGAGCCCGCTTGTGTGCATCAGCAACAATGGCTTCCGCGTCAGACTTTGCTCCTTCCTGTTCAGAGGAAGTTTTTAGATTTTCAGCTAGGTTTCCTACTTGTTTAGCTAACTCCTCAAGATGAAACTTGACTCGACGACGCATCTGACTTCCTTCTTCGGGAGCAAGAAGGAGTCCCAATGCAAATCCAACTCCACCTCCCATGAGGAGTCCCCATCCTAAGGCACGGGTGATATCTCCTAAGTCGCTGTTCTTGGCCATTTATTTTGAATCAATGAATAATGATGATCAGAACACAACTGCTGATCATGATAGAGTAAAAATACACCAAAACTGAATGCAAAACAATCAGTTTCGTTTCTTATGACGATTTTTGCGTAATCTCTTCTTACGCTTGTGAGTTGAAATTTTGTGACGCTTCCGTTTTTTGCCACAGGGCATGAGAAATCAATTATTAAGGTGATAGAAAAGCTGTTACCAGCACAAAAATACTTTTACGTGATACCACTCATTTTGGTTCCTTCATCAGATTCCGTTCATTTGAGTCAAAAATCTTATATTGTATGGATACAAACGGTACATATCATTTACGATCACAATAAACCTGTTCCTGAGAATCTTCATCTGATTGAGTCTAAAGAATTCAAGTATGTTGATTCTGGCGAGAGTATTCGTGCCACTCCAATCATCTTTTTACATGGACTTTTAGGTAATCCAGAGGGTTGGTATGATGCTGCATCATCCATCGTCGACCATGGATATCGTGCACTTGTCCCACGCATACCGATTGACAGTATGCCCCAAAGAGATGCCAATGTTCAAGGAATTGCCAATTATGTACATTCATTTGCACATTATCTGAATCTTGATCAAATCGTGTTAGTTGGTAATTCTCTTGGTGGACAAATTGCGGTGAGATACGTATCTGATCATCCCATGTCGGTGGTTGCTCTATTGCTGTCTGGTTCATCAGGAATCTATGAGACCGAGATTGGTACCTCAACGTTTCGTCGTCGCGACCGAAATTTTATTAGACAGCAGGCCGAAAAATCATTCTATAACCCTGCCATGGTCAATGATGGTTTGATTGATCGAATTTTCAAAATCACTGCAAACAGATTTCATGCACTCCGTATCGTATGGACTGCTCGTAGTTCCATGAATGACCTGATTGTTGACGAACTCCAAGATCTTGATCTACCTACTTATTTGATCTGGGGAACATACGATCAAATTACTCCACCTTATGTTGGTCATGAATTTCAAAAACTGCTTCCGAACGCTCAGTTACATTTTATTGACGAGTGTGGTCATGCTCCGATGATGGAATATCCGAACGTATTTAACGAATTGATGATCAACTTTCTCAATTGTGTATTCAAAAATTCTGGTGTCCCAGCATAATAGAGCTTCACTCCCCACAGTTCTGTTTGGCATTCTGTTACTGGCGTTTACATCCACTAGTTGTTCTCCGTCATTACATCCCCTATACAAGGACTATCAACATCCCTTTGATGGGCACATTCCTATTGAACTGATTGAGAAGACGTTGATTGAATCTGGGTGGGAAATTGTGGATTCTCCATCATCGAATACCATTACAACCGCAGAGCGCACAATCAGAAACTGGCTCCTGTACAAAGTCACTGTCTATGTAGAAGTCGTCCCTATCAGCCCGAAGCATGCTCGCCTTCTGATTCATCCATATCGAGTCTTCATTACCGGTTCACGAAGTAAAATTCCTTTTCTTCAACGAGGTATCCGCCGTGGTATCATCAGGGATCTTGATCGGGCTTTTGAATCACATACTATGATCACAGTTCGCCCAGAATGACTCGATGTTCATGAATGACACCTTACGTATCAATGGACTTGGATGTGTATAACCTGTCAAATGTAACTTTACGGTTACTGCACCGTATTAATAAACATGGGGATGATCAGGTCTCGACGAATTGCATCGTGCAACAAGTTGCGTGTCGAGCCAATCTGACTTGGGCTCGTAAATCACGTCAGAAAACCTGTAACTGCGAACGACTATTCGTACGCGATGGCGGCATAAACCCGCTATCTGTCTTCTATACATGCCCTGCTCACTGGCACAATAGAAGGCATCGACTTTTGTGAGCGCCCTGTATGGGATACCGGCTGAATGCCATATAGGATATCAACCAGCCTTTGCCAACACCCGGTTTGGGTCACATGCCAAGGGTTCGGCGAGACATAAGATGTGACCTACACATGTAGACGCTTGTGTGTTCATCCTTTCGGACCCGGGTTCAATTCCCGGCATCTCCACCTCAAAACGCTCGCATATGCGGGCGTTTTTTTTTGTTTCTGATTTATGACCCTATTTTTCAATGGTCAATTGAAGGAGTGCATCAAAGAGAGTACGCTGATGCTTTAATGCAGCGACTCTATCGGGTGGTTCCGTTCGTGCTTCCAATAAAATCCAGCCTGCGTAATCTGAGGTGACAAATAAGTCAAACAGTTCTCGGTAAGGATATGGATGACTATCCAATTCACGAATATGTGCCGTATCCCCAAAATCTGCACGGACTAAATCAAAGTTCTTCGCCAGACCAGGTTCGTTCAGATCAGCTTCATTACAATTCCAGCATACTCGTACATTTTGATGATTCGTAGCATCCATAATGTTTCGGATCACCGATAGTTGATCTGTACGATAGCCGTGAACTTCCAAACGAATTTCCTGTCCATACCCCTCACCAAATTGCCCTAATGTGCGAAGTGACCGGGCGATCTGTGCAATCGTTTGCTCCTCTGGTATATCATCAGGAAGAGCATCCGGCTTCACTTTGATTCCACTTCCTCCTACATCATGCGAAAGGATGATGGATGCTTTGGCTTGACTGATCGCATGGGCAAGTCGCGCGGCATCCTGATAATGAAATGACCAGTTTGTACCTAAACCAACAAGCACTACATCACTATCTGAAAATTGTCTCTGAACGGCAACCCGCTCCATTCGGGAAAGGTGAATCTCTACCCCATGTGCATGTTCGGTCCTTAACTCTACCCCACCAACTCCCGTTTCCTGACAATGTTGAATGAGCGTGGGAAGATCCCAGTCTCGGCCCCAGAGATAGGTTACTAGACCAAATCTCAGAGATTGGTGATCTTGAGATTGTGATGTGAGCAATCCACCAAAAGGGCGTTGAAAAAACTGTCGGCGAGACGAGCGCATGGAGTATTTTGCTGAATCTTCCATTGTCTAAAAATCAGGTAATGGTTTGAAAAAATGAAGTTGAATCACTTGACCTTGATGCAATCAATGGAATGCACTATTGACCTTGAAGGGGCCTGCCGTGCGATAGAGCCTCTCAATCACTTCAATGATATCATCAGGAAGAAATTCTTTTGTTTTCTCAATCAGATCATTTGGAATGCCATGCAACGCTTCCGCAATAGATCCTGCAATAGTAGCGAGTGTATCCGAATCTCCTCCAAGTGAAACTGCATTCCGAATAGCATCTTCAAAACTGTTTGACTCAAGTGCACATGTAATCGCTTCAGGAACAGTTTTTTGACAGATTTCATTAAACACATAAGTAGGTCGTATGTCATCTACAGATCTGGAGAGATCGTATTGATATACGCTCGCTATAGTCTCACGGATGGATGTAGGTTTTTTTCCCTGAAATGCAAGCCAAATAGCATGTGTCGTAGCTCGCGCACCCTTGATTCCCTCTGGGTGGTTATGAGAAATTTCGGTAATCCAATCGGAAATTTCAAGTACTCTTTCAAGGGGGCGGCTACAATTCAAGAAAGCCACTGGAGAAATCCGCATGGCTGATCCATTGCCAAAGCTCCCATATGGCCCCATGTAGTCATTGTGAATCCACTGTTCAAAGTATCCACCATATCCACCGTCTGGATGATGTCTGCACCACTGTCGCATCACATTGGCTACTGATGGCAAATTACCGAGGAGTACATCTGCTACGGCTGCGGTACACACCGAATCATCAGTATAGTGGCAGTGATCCTGGAAAAGATCAAAATCTTTGGTTTTAATGCGGTTCCATTCGTAGATAGAACCCACAACATCCCCAATGATAGCTCCATATGACATGTAACTACCTCCTGTAAGTGTTCATTGGTATAAGGAAAACGCCTGAGTGAATGAGCCTTGACCACCAAACATGTATTTTTTGATCTGGCGTATGAAGATCGGATGTCAACGCCGATTCAATACTGGACATGATGTTTGTACTTTTTAGGGCGTTTTATGTTTGATTCTACGCTGAATTACCCTCATTGGATATTTATCACTTCCATCGGAGTGGATTTCTCTGGCGACAGTTGTTGTACTCAATTGAAGGGTGAGAAATGTTCTTGGTCATATTGGCAAAGGACTACAGTAGCAGTTTCACTGGGTTCTATGACAATACGGAGAAGGCTTCTAAGATGATACTGCGGTTTTTGAGGGCTGATCAATGAAGGTGTGGGGCCAACTTTGAGGGTACCGGTTCCCTGTTCTTGCAATTGCTGAACACATCAACGACTACTGTTCATTCGATCAATGGATGAGTATCAGGTACTGTCTTACGTGACAATGTTTAGAATTGATACATCAAAACAATAGATACAAGAACATTCTAAGCAAAAGGAAAACCAACTGTGATCCGAAGACCAGCTGATCATGGTGGTAAAATGTTCAACCATTCTCAAGCACATGAGAAGAATTGAAATTTCTGCACATCCTACAAAACCAAGAAATCAATCTTCTCGGTTTCAATAAAATTCATATCAAGCAACAATTAACTTGTTGGTTGATCCTTCCCGTTGTCAGGTAGATTGGACTCAGAGGTATCGCCAGAATCCTCCTCTGCAGGGGGTGTCGTTTCATCAGCTGTAATCTCGTCTGCATCGGACTTCTCAGCAGGTTGCGACTCATCAACATCTTTAGAAGATGATGGTACTTCTGCTACAGTCTCTACTGATTCTTCGGTCACATTTCCGTCCAAAGATGGATCACTTGACACACCTTCTTCAATGGTATCTGTAACCTCAGGCACTTCCTCACTTGGATTTTCATCATCGGGTTCACTCTCCTCCTTTACATCATCAGCAACGTCATCAGTAACCACTTCAACTTCTTCCTCATCATTCGGGGCTTCATCATCGGATTCAATCTCCTTTACATCATCAGCAACGTCATCAGTAACCACTTCAACTTCTTCCTCATCATTCGGGGCTTCATCATCGGATTCAATCTCCTTTACGTCATCAGTAGCATCTACAATCTCTTCCTCATCACTTGGAGCTTCATCATCGGATTCAATCGCACTCACATCAGCAGCAACGTCATCAGTAGCCTCCACAACCTCTTCATCATCACTGAGATCTTCACCAGTGGGTTCACCCTCCTTTACTTCATTTGGCTCATCAATAGCATTGGATGCATCTACAACGTCTTTTTCATCATCAGGCACTTCAGATGGAGAATGATCTATGGGATCTTCAGATGATGGATTACTGAGTTCAGAATCTTGATCAAGATTCTCCTCTTGATCCGCAGAAATACTCTCAAGTAGATCCTCATCCAGTTCAAGGTCAAGAGTTGAATCTATCTGTGATGTAGATGTGGCTGCTGGCACCGGTGCAGAACCACGACGGCGACGACTACGACGGGTGCGGCGACGGCGAGTAGATCCCTCTTCACGAACAGATTCATTGTAATCTACAAGTTCAATCACGGCCATCTCGGCCGCATCACCGTAGCGTTTTCCCATGCGTACAACACGAGTATACCCACCCGGACGATCGCCAACCTTCTGAGAAATCTCATTAAACAACTCGGTAACTGCCGCCTTGTCCTGGAGATGACGAAACACCTCTCGCCGATTGTGACTGGTGTCCGTACGTGCCCGAGTAATCAATGGCTCAACAAAGATTCGGAGGGCCTTCGCCTTCGTGATGGTCGTTTTGATTTTCTTGTGCTGAATCAAAGCAACCGAAAGCGAGGCTAATGTAGCCTTGCGATGTGCGGCAGTACGGCCTAACTTGTATCTCTTCTTGGCGTGTCTCATTCCAGTGAATCCATTAAGACTCAGATATTACCCCTTCAATCTCCGAAATATCCATATCAAAACTTAAGCCTGATGCCTCCAGAACCACACGAAGCTCATCCAACGATTTACTTCCAAAATTGCGGAACTTAAGCATGGTCTGCTCATCACGGATAACCAAGTCCCGAATCGTTTTAATATTCGCTGCCTTGAGACAGTTCTTGGCTCGGACAGATAGATCAAGTGTATCAACGGATTGATTGATTCTCTCCAGAAGATGATGCTGGTCAGAATCCTGTTCAACCGTCTGATCTGTAGAGGACTGCACCATCTCCATTTCCATAAACGGATCAATATGATCATTCAGGATACGAGCCGCTTCCTTCAAGGCATTTTGCGGAATGATGGATCCGTCTGTGGCAACCTCCAGTTCAAGTCGCTCATAGTCAACTCTCTGCCCCACTCTGGTCGGCTTGACGGTAACCCGAACGCTCTTGATGGGAGTAAAGACCGAATCTAGTGCGATCACTCCAATCTGATCAGTTTCCAGTTTATTTTCACTGGCAGGAACATAGCGGCGGCCCGTCTGAACGCGTAGATCAACCCCAAACTCTACTCCCTCAGAGAGCGTAGCAATGTGGTGATCTGGATTGAGCACCTCATAGTCGTTGGTCGCACCCTGAATATCCTTGGCAGTCCATGTACCAGGCCCCTTGACCTTAAGACTCACACCACCGCTAGAAAAGTCCATAGGCTTGAACCGAACACCCTTGAGATTCAGGATGATATCAGAGACATCTTCAGCAACGCCTTCAATCGTGGAGAATTCATGCTGGACTCCATCAATCTTGACCGAGGTAATCACCGTCCCTTCAAGAGAGGAAAGTAAAACCCGCCGAAGAGAGTTTCCAATGGTCTGTCCAAATCCACGCTCCAGTGGTTGAATCACAAACCGTGTAAATGTGGGGGTTACCTCTTCAGCCAAAACCCCCGTTGGCATTTGAATTCCGTGTTTGCTCATATCAGCAATTGAGTTCAAAATTGTACAGTTGACTACTTGGAATAGAGTTCTACAATCAACTGCTCTCGAATATTTTCAGGGATATCAGAACGCTCAGGAAAATCTAGAAACTTTCCGCTCAACGATCGCCGATCCACTTCAAGCCATGAAAAAACGCGCCGATTGTTTTTCACATTCTCGATAAAGACTGGATTGTTCCTGCTACGAGGACGTACAGCAATCATATCACCAGGACGTAACTGATAGGATGGAATGTCAACAACATGACCATTGACCAGAATATGTCCGTGATTGACCATCTGACGCGCCTGCCGTCGAGTAGCTCCCAACCCGAGTCGGAAAACAGTATTATCTAGGCGTGATTCAAGAAATCGTAACAGGTTCTCACCCGTAACACCCTTCTTGCGTGCTGCTTTTTCAAATAGATTTCTGAACTGCCGCTCCAGAACCCCATAAATGTATTTGGCTTTTTGCTTTTCCTTTAACTGAACCGCATACTCACTCTCACGCCGACGGCGCTTCTGACCATGCTGCCCAGGCGGATTGGGCTTGCGCTCCAAGGATTTGCTTGGGCCAAAAAGCGGCTCATTAAACCGCCGGGCTATCTTCTGTTTAGGTCCTCTGTAACGGGCCATGATCGTTATCGTCAAGTTCAAGTATCAAACACGCCGTCTCTTGGGTGGACGACAGCCATTATGCGGGATCGGAGTCACATCTCGGATGGTTGTGATATCTAATCCAGAAGTATTCAAGGCACGAATGGCAGATTCTCGCCCTGAGCCAGGCCCCTTGACAAATACATCTACGCGTTTCAATCCCATGTTTACAGCCTCCGTGGCAGCCGTCGTAGATGCGACCTGAGCTGCATACGGGGTGCTCTTGCGACTTCCCTTGAATCCCTCCTTGCCAGAAGAAGACCAAGAAATACAATTGCCGTATTGATCTGTAATGGTCACAATAATATTATTGAAGGTCGCTCGAATGAACGCCATTCCATTGGACTCTACCACGACCTTTTTCTTGCCTGAGCGTCCAGTACCCTTACGAGCCTGTTTTTTAGCCATTGATCAGTCTAAAAATTATTTGCGAGGTGCTTTCTTTTTGCCAGCCACCGTCCTCTTGCGACCTTTACGGGTTCTGGCATTGGTTTGTGTTCTCTGTCCCCGTACGGGCAACCCCCTGCGATGACGCAACCCGCGATAACAGCCAATATCCATCAACCGTTTCACGTTCATCTGCACCTCCGATCGCAGTTGACCCTCAACTACATAATGATCTTCAATCAAACGGCGAACTTTTTTGGTCTGCTCTTCCGTCCATGTGTCTGGACGTGCGTTAGGATCTATCCCAACTCGTTTGAGAATTTCCTGTGCACGAGAACGACCCACACCATAAATGGAGGAGAGAGCAATCTCTCCGCGCTTGTTTGACGGTACGTCAACTCCAGCTATTCGAGGCATACAATCCTAACCCTGCCGTTGCTTGTGCTTGGGGTTCTTTTTGTTGATGATATAGAGCCGACCCTTACGCCGAACAATCTTATCATCCGAACTCCGTTTCTTAATGCTTGCACGCACTTTCATGTGTCTAAAAATAAAAATTTCCCAAGAATCTGTGAAATATAGCCCATTGATACGTTCACGATGTGAAAAGGTTCCCACCTACTTATATCGATAGACAATACGCCCTTTTGAGAGATCAAAAGGCGAAATCTCAACCTTGACACGATCGCCAGGAAGAATCTTAATGTGATACATCCTCATCTTACCAGCGAGAAGCCCCAAGATGGAATGTCCATTCTCTAAACGGACTCTAAATTGTGCGTTCGGTAAAGCATCCGTCACTTCACCATCCAACTCAATCGGTTTCTGTTTAGCCATAGGCAAATGTATTCATCTGTTGTTGATAGGGGGGAGTAATGATTTGTTCAATGTAATCAAAGGTCGTAAGGATGTCAGACTCCGCAGACCCGATACAGATCATGTGCTCATAATGTGCAGATGAAGATCCATCAGCGGATCGAACCGTCCAGCCATCTTCGGTATCAATCATCACGTCGGCAGTGCCCAAATTGATCATGGGCTCAATACACATCGTCATACCAGTTCGGAGCCTGCGCCCTTTACGAGCTTTGCCAAAATTGGGGACTTGCGGTGACTCATGTAACTGAGTTCCAATTCCGTGTCCTACTAATTCACGCACAACGCCCATGCCCTGAGCTTCACAATAGTGCTGAACGGCATGGCCAATGTCACCAACGGTACCATGGGATGATGCTGCATTAATTCCGATATGTAAGGCCTCGTAAGTTGTTCTGCAGAGCCGAATGTTTTCCTCAGTCAACTCACCAACTCCAAAGGTATAAGCACTATCTCCATAATATCCATTCACGAATACGCCACAGTCAATGGATACTAGATCGCCCTCACGAAGAGGATCATCCGTAGGAAATCCATGAACGACTGCATCATTGACGGAGGTGCACAGCGTGTAGGGAAATGCAGGATGATTCTTGTCCATCCGGTAACCTTTGAATGCTGGCTCAGCATCATAACTGCGAATAAAATCCTCAGCAATGCGATCAAGCTCCTTGGTTGTCTGCCCAGCAACAATGTGCCGAGCTACTTCTGCCAGTGTTAGTGACACCAATTCCGCACTCTCACGGAGCAGAGCAATCTCATGTGGCGTTTTTAACATTCCCATCAACGAGTTCTACCTCGCATCCGACCACTCTTCATAAACCCATCATAATGACGCATCAACAGATGACTCTCAACCTGTTTGAGCGTATCCAGCGTCACCCCTACCATAATCAAGAGGCTGGTTCCCCCAAAGAACTGAGCAAACTGCTGTGTTTCAGTTAAACCCAACTGTACCGCAAAGGCAGGTAAAATGGCAGCAAATCCAATGAAGAGCGACCCAGGAAGGGTGACCCGAGTCAGAATTGAGTCAATAAATTCACTGGTCTGTTTTCCAGGCCGAATGCCGGGAATAAATCCACCCTGACGTTTCATGGTGTCTGCCATCTCCTTTGGATTCACGGCAATTGCCGTATAGAAGTAGGTGAAAAATACACAGACAAAAAAGAAGATGATCGAATACCCCCAACTGGTAAAATCAAGAAACAGTGCTCCAAAACTCTGCATGAACTGATTGTTCGGAGCAAACTGTGCAACCGTTCCCGGAACGAACATAATGGACTGTGCAAAGATGATGGGCATTACACCCGCGGCATTCACCCGAATAGGCAAGTACTGCGTAGACCCACCATACACCTTCCGACCAACCACTCGCTTGGCATACTGCACTGGAATCCTGCGCGTACCCTGGGTCATCAAGACGACAAATGCAGTGACAAGCACTAGAATTCCTATTTCGAAAATCACCAGAAACCAGTTGGCTGACTGGCGAATTTCATTGATCAACGCCTGAGGCAGAAATGCAATAATCCCTACCGTAATGATCAGAGAGATCCCATTGCCAATTCCACTCTCGGTAATGCGCTCTCCGAGCCACATCACAAACATCGTTCCAGCCGTCAAAACGATGACCGTAGAAATGGTAAAAAATCCCTGCGAAATCACGATAGCAGACGGGACTGTCCCCCATAAAAACAGGCTGTATCCAATGGACTGCAGCATTGTAATGCCAGCAGTTCCATAACGGGTTAACTGGGTAATTTTCCGTCGTCCTTCTTCACCTTCACGCTGGAGCTTCTGGAAATAGGGAACAGCAGCTCCCAGAAGCTGAATGATAATGGATGCGGTGATATACGGCATAATGCCAAGGGCAAATACGCCAGCCTGCAGGAAGGCTCCTCCAACAAAAAGATTAAAGAAGCCAAAAAGATTATTCGGATCTCCTTGTGCAAAAGCGTTGGTCAGAGCTGCGGCATCAATGCCGGGCAAAGATACATAGGCACCTACACGATAGACAATGAGAATACCAAGCGTGTAAATAATACGCTTTCGCAGCTCCTCAATTTTCCAGATACTGCGTAAACTGTCGGCAAATCCCGCCATTCAAAGGTGATTGATACTATGAGTGAGCTGGTACTTTCTGGATGGATCCACCAGCTGCATTAATTTTCTCTTGTGCAGACCGGCTGAAAGCATGAACTTGAAGATTCAGGGCAATACCCAGATCGCCGTCTCCAAGAATTTTGACACGTGCATTCTTTCGAATCAATCCAGATTCAACAAGGGAGTCAACCGTAATGGGATCACTTGCGTTGATCCTGCCAGATTCTACCATTGCATGAAGCTGCCCCACATTGAAGACGCTATACGCAATGCGATTCGGATTCTTGAATCCAAACTTGGGGACACGACGCTGAAGTGGCATCTGCCCCCCTTCAAACCATGCGGGCATTCTATGATTTCCCGTTCGGCTTTTTTGCCCCTTATTACCGCGAGTAGAGCTGTGACCTCCTTTTCCCGACCCTACTCCACGTCCAAGACGCTTGTTCGGACGCGTTGATCCTTTGGCAGGTTTTAGTGTGGATAAATTCATTCGCTTGATTCTTTGGTCTGCTCAGTAGATGGGATCTCCTGCACTTCAACCAGATGGGAAACAACACGAATCATCCCCCGAATAACGGGAGTGTCACTACGTACAACACTGTGATGAATTTTCCGAAGGCCCAAGGCCTGAATCGTCTTGCGCTGGCGAGACGATGAACCAATCAGACTTCGTGATTGAGTGATCTTAAGAGATGTCATGTCCTATCCTTCAAATACGCGGCGAAGCGGAATGCCTCTACGTTTGGCAACTTCCAGTGGATCTTCCAAACTTTTGAGTGCATTCAGAGTGGCCGCAACCTGATTGTGTGGATTACTGGTCCCTAATGACTTGGACAACACATTGGTAATTCCGACGCATTCCAATACTGCACGTACACCACCACCGGCAATGACTCCAGTTCCTGGTGAAGCCGGCTTGAGAAGCACTCGACCGGCATCCTTTTTTCCAATGACTTGATGGGGAATCGTGCCATCCTTGGTAACAGGTACAGAAATTAAACGTTTTTTTGCATCTTCAGTACCCTTCTTGATGGCATCAGACACTTCATTGGCTTTACCAAGGCCTGCACCAACATGACCTTGTCCATCCCCAACAACGACAACGGCATTAAACGAGAACCTGCGTCCACCTTTGACCACCTTAGCCACACGCTTGACCTTGACAAGCCGATCTATCCACTCGGTCTGGTCGGCAGATTCGTTCCGATTCTTCTGTTGATTCTGTGTCGATTTCATTCACTAATGTATTTTATCCTCAAAACTGCAAACCGCCTTTACGTGCACCCTCTGCTAGCGAGCGGACACGTCCATGATACCGATAACCGTTGCGGTCAAAGACGGCCTTCGAAATTCCATGTTCAGCGGCACGCTGGGCAAGTCGCTCACCTACCACCTCACCAGCCTGGATAGGAGAATCAGATTGATGGCCTTCATCCAAGGTGGAAGCTGCAACCAAAGTCCGCTGCTCGCGATCGTCAATCAATTGTGCATAAATATTTCGATTGCTTCGAAATACCGTCAATCGAGGACGTTCAGCAGTTCCCTGAACCTTGCGACGTATGCTACGCTTGGTGCGGAATCTACGAACAGATTTTGCAGATTTGAACTTCCGAGTGCTCATATGGGCTTCAAATTATTTTGAGGCTGTTTTGCCAGCTTTTCTACGAACATATTCGTTCACATAGCGAATCCCCTTCCCTTTGTAGGGCTCTGGTGGACGGATGGAACGGATTTTTGCGGCAACCTGACCTACTGCCTGCTTGTCAATACCCGAGATGGTCACCACTGGATTGCGTCCTCTACCACCGCCTTCAGCAACGAGTTGAACGCCCTCAGGAGGGACAAAATAAATGGGATGCGAAAATCCAACAGACAGCTCCAGAACGCCATTTTTCACCTCAGCACGGGTACCGACCCCAATGATCTCCAGCTGCTTCTGGAACCCATCACTGACACCAATGACCATGTTGGCCAACAATGAACGGTACAAGCCATGCATCGCCTTGTGTCGCTTTTGATCCGTAGGACGACTCACCTGCAATTGGTCATCACCGTGAGACAGTGATAGCTCGGGAGATACCTGTAATTCCAAGGTTCCTTTCGGACCCGTAATCGTTACAAGGTTTCCAGAGGAAACATCAACTTGAACTCCCTCGCGAACCACAATGGCCTGTTTTCCTATTCTTGACATCTTAAAATATGTGTGCAAGGACTTCCCCGCCAACATGGATTCGGGTAGCTTCTTTATCGGTCATGACTCCTCGCGATGTGGACAAAATAGCAACACCAAGGCCATTTTGTACTCTCGGCAATTGATCCGCTCTGGCATACACTCGTAGTCCAGGCTTGGAGATGCGCTTCAGAGATCGGATCGCACCATTGCCATGACGATCATACTTCAGATAAATTCGCAATCGCCCCTGTCCCTGATCATCTACATTGAGAAATCGAGTGATATACCCTTTATCCATGAGGATCTGGGTGATGGCCCGCTTAATGCGAGATGCCGGAATATCGGTATACGTATGTCCTGCCATCTGTGCATTACGGAGTCTGGCAAGATAGTCTCCAACTGGATCTGTAATCACTCCCATTTTACCAACTTGATTTTCGGATTCCAGGAATCTTGCCCGCACGAGCCATGTCCCGAAATGCAATTCGTGAAAGACCGTAGACCCGAATATAACCACGCCCACGGCCAGTGAGCTGACACCGATTCCTCAGTCTGGAAGGACTGGAGTCGCGAGGAAGTGCCTGCAAGGCAACATAATTCCCCTCTGCTTTCAATTCAGCCCGACGTTCGGCATACTGAGCAACTAAACGCTCACGCTTTTTCTGACGGGCAATGACACTTTTTTTAGCCATCTAAGGTATGGTTAATCTGAATCAGGCGTTGGTTACTGTCTACGAACAAACGGCATTCCCAGTTCTTGCAGTAAAGAGAAGGCCTCTTCATCCGAAGATGCACTGGTGACAAACGTCAGCCCTAAACCGGAAATGCGCTCAATCTGATCTACATTAATCTCAGGGAAGATAATCTGCTCCTTGATCCCTAATGAATAATTTCCGCGACCGTCGAAACTCTTGTCGGGGACACCGCGAAAATCGCGAACCCGTGGCAAGGCCAATGTGATGAGACGATCCAAAAACTCCCACATCCGATTCCCTCGTAAGGTCACGCTTGCACCAATGGGCATTCCCTCTCGCAACTTAAAGTTGGAGACGCTTTTGCGTGCACGTCGTATCGTGGGCTGCTGACCCGTAATGCGGCGCAGTTCATCCACAGCACCATCAAGTAATTTCTGATTCTGCGTTGCATCACCAACACCCTTGTTAACCGTGATCTTGATCAAACGCGGAACCTGCATGCGATTTTTGTAGGAAAACTTCTTGATCAACTGATCAACAATTTCAGAACGATACCGCGATTTCAGGCGCGGTTCATAGGTTGACTTGGCCATTATTCAAGTTCTTCTCCAGTGTTTTTTGCGTAACGAACCCATTGTCCACGACCCGTCTCCACATCCTGAATGCGTTTGCGTCCAATTCGCGTTCCTTCACCGTTGCTGTCTAGGGGCAGTACATTGGAAATGTGAATGGAACTCTCACGCTGGACTCGACCTCCTTGAGGATACACTTGATTGGGACGGGTATGACGGATGCGAATATTCACTCCTTCCACAATCACGCGGTTCGTCTCTGGAAACACCCGCAGTACTTTGCCGACATACCCCCGCTCGCGGTCGGGACTGCCTTTGCAGGCCGTGATGGCCTTGGTCAACATCACTCTGTCACCTTTCTTGACATGAGTTTTCTTTGTTTTACGCCGAGACTGAGACATATCTGAATACAATGATCTAAATGACTTCAGGTGCAAGGGATACGATACGCATGTACTGTTTCTCACGGAGCTCCCGTGCAACAGGGCCAAAAATACGCGTCCCACGAGGCTCGTCCTGAGCATTCAGGAGGACAGCCGCATTTTCATCAAATCGGATATAGGATCCATCAGTGCGTCGCAGTTCCTTGCGCGTTCGGACGACAACAGCACGAGACACATCACCCTTCTTTACATTTCCTCCAGGGATGGCAGACTTCACCGTCACGACAATCCGATCGCCAATCCGCGCATAGCGTCGTCCACTTCCGCCTAGAACACGGATGCACAGAACTTCTTTCGCACCGCTGTTATCGGCAACCGTCAATCTGGATTCCTGCTGTATCATGATTCAGTCCTTATTTAGCACGCTCGGTAACCTCTACCAAGCGCCACCGCTTTTTCTTGCTCACAGGCCGTATTTCAGCAACACGAACCGTATCCCCCTCATGGGCCTGCTCAAGCTCATCGTGTGCATACAGGCGACTCGTTTTCTTGATAAACTTCCCATAGATGGGATGTCTAACCTGCCGTTGGATGCCTACCACAATGGTTTTCTGCATCTTATTGCTGATCACAATTCCAGTCCGTTCTTTGCGGGTCGATTGTCTTGATTCACTCATGAGTCGGCGACCATTTGAAGATGAATGGTTTTCAGGCGAGCAAGAAACCGCCGTTTTTCTCGGAGAATCATTGGATTTTCCAACTGAGCAATGGCATGTCTGAATTTCAGCTCAGACAGCTGCTCCTGCTCCTCTCGGATACGCTCTTGAACTTCTTCTATACTTAGGGCACGCACTTCAGGGGCTTTCATATCGTCTATTCCTCCACATAGTCTGGCCGCACAACAAATTTTGTCTTGATGGGCAGTTTTTGCTGTGCGAGTCGCATGGACTCTTTGGCGAGATCCATGGGAACACCACCGCCAACTTCAAACAGGATGCGGCCCGGGTGAATGGAAGCAGCCCAGTGATCAATCGCACCTTTTCCTTTCCCCATTCGAACTTCAGCGGGTTTACTGGTAATCGGTTTGTCGGGAAAGATTCGGATATACACTTTCCCTATTCGCTTCATGCGACGCGTCATGGCAATTCGTGCAGCTTCAATCTGTCGACTGGAGATACGTCCAGGTTCAAGAGCCTTGATCCCAAAGTCCCCAAAATCAACACGCGTACCGCGCGTTGCATTGCCTTTAATCCTGCCTTTTTGTTGTTTGCGGTACTTAGTCCGCTTGGGCATCAACATGATGTGATATCGTTTATCGCGTTATGAAGTCTGTTTATTGTTTGGAACCGCGACCTGCTCTCTGTGTATTGCCTCTGCGTCTTCGTCCACCACGACGGCGGTCACGGGCTTTGCTACTTTCACTTCCGCGGCTGCCCGACTGCATCTGGCGTAACTGTTGCCGCTGGGCTTGCACATTCGGACTCAAGTCTGGGCGCCCAAGAATTTCACCACGATAGACCCATACCTTGACACCCGTCGTCCCGTAAATGGAAAATGCAGTCGCCTCCGCATAATCAATGTCAGCACGGATCGTGTGCAGTGGTACCCGGCCTTCAAGGTATTGTTCTACGCGGCCCATTTCAGCACCGCCCAATCGGCCACTGACTCGAATGCGAATGCCCTGTGCTCCCATCCGCATTGCACCCTGCAGAGCCTGTTTCATTGCACGACGAAATGCCACGCGACCTTCCAACTGCTGAGCGACATTCTGGGCGACCAGACTGGCATCCAGCTCGGGTCGCTTGATCTCGTTGATATTGATCTGGATCTCTTTGGTCGTGATCCGCTTGAGCTCTTCGCGTAGCTTCTCCACCTCCTGTCCACCACGTCCAATGACCACACCAGGTCGACTGGTATGTAATGTGAGGATGATTCGCTTGGGGGTTCTCTCAATCACGACTCGACTGAGTCCAGCACGTTTGAGGCGAACCGTCAGATAGCGACGCAGCTCTTCGTCTTCCAGAAGCTTTTCGGCAATTTCTTTTTTTCGGGCATACCAATTGGAGTCCCAGCCTCGGATGGTTCCAAGACGAAAACCTATTGGATGTGTTTTCTGACCCATTCTTCTACAGTACTATGCTTGTTGAGCTTGAACAATGACGGTAAGGTGACTCATCCGCTTGCGTATTGGATGTGCACGCCCTCGAGAAACGGGCCTATGGCGTTTCAGCATCGGTCCTTCATCAACCTTAATTTCCTTGATCCAGAGATCCTCTTCATCAAATCGCTCCGTTGGATTTAAATCCATCAAGTTATGGATAGCCGACTTGATCGTATGAGCAACGGGATGCGTTGCCTGCTGAGGCAAGAAATGCAGCGTATTGAGGGCTTCGGTGACCGGCAACCCACGAACCACATTGACCACGCGTCTCATCTTACGCGGAGAACTTCGGATATATTTTCGAACTGCCCGTGCTTCCATGATTCTTTATTTTGCTCGTCGATCTTTCTTGGTTCCTGGATGACCACGAAAATTTCGGGTCGGAGAAAATTCACCCAAACGATGGCCAACCATGTTT
Source organism: Bacteroidota bacterium (assembly GCA_026708685.1). Lineage (GTDB taxonomy): Bacteria > Bacteroidota > Rhodothermia > Rhodothermales > Bin80 > Bin80. The sequence continues at coordinate 3,017 of JAPOUL010000071.1, read as the reverse complement.
TCCGTCACATAAACGGGAATGAACTGCCTCCCATTATGCACTGCAAAGGTATGCCCGACAAAATCGGGGGTAATCATGGAGGCACGGCTCCATGTCTTGAGCACCTTTTTCTTGTCCGTTTGATTCAGCCGATCCACCTTGCGCTGGAGCTTGTGATGGACAAATGGACCTTTCTTAAGTGATCGTGCCATGATTATCTCCGTTTGGTGCCTCTTGGACGTACGATATACTTGTTGGACGCGGCATTGCGTTTCCGAGTCTTGTATCCCTTGGCAGGGACACCCGATGGCGATCGAGGATGTCCTCCACTGGCCTTGCCCTCTCCACCACCCATGGGGTGATCCACAGGGTTCATGGCTACGCCTCTCACTTTGGGGCGAACCCCCATCCAACGACGCCGACCAGCTTTTCCCAAGTCAATGTTCATATGGTCCGGATTGCTGGTCGTACCAATGGTTGCTCTGCATTCAGCAAGAATCCGGCGCACCTCGCCGCTCGGGAGCTTGAGGGTTACATACTTTCCTTCACGGGCGGTCAATTGAGCGAATGTACCTGCGGATCGTGCCAACTGAGCGCCTTTACCGGGCTTCATCTCAATGGCATGAACAAACGTTCCGAGAGGAATTTTACCGAGCGGCAGACAATTGCCGATTTCGGGTGGAGCATCGGGTCCATTCTGAACCTGATGATCTACGGCGATCTGGTCAGGAGCAAGGATATATCGCTTGTCTCCATCTGCATACACCAGTAGTGCAATTCTTGCAGATCGATTCGGGTCATATTGAATGCTTGCAACGCGTGCTGGAACGCCATCCTTGCGCCGCCGAAAGTCAATCACCCGATAGCGACGCTTGTGCCGACCTCCCTGATGACGCACCATGATGCGTCCAGTGGAGTTGCGTCCACCGCGACGTTTCACGGGGCGGAGCAGGCTTTTCTCTGGAGTCTTCTCGGTGATCTGGTCAAACAAAGAGACCGATCGCTGACGTTGCCCAGGGGTCACAGGGTTTAAATTGCGAATCGCCATGGCTTAAATGTCCTCGTAGAAGTCTATCCGTTCACTCTCAGGCTTCAGGGTCACAATGGCTTTCTTGTATCCCGACTTGCGCCCGATTCTCACTCCCTGCCGCGTCATCTGGCGACGATGCTTGCCTCGCACATTCATAGTGCGGATCTCCTTGATGTCAACATCAGGAAAGCGTTTCTTGATCTCATGCCTAATTTCAATTTTGTTGGCACGAGAATCCACAATAAACGCGTAATGCCCCTCTTCCATCTGAGCGGTCAGTTTCTCGGACACCAGTGGACGTATTAAAATGTTTCGACTCATGTAGAATTAGGCTTGAACCTTCGGTGTAGAAGCCCACAAATGACTCCATATGGAAAGTGCATCTTCTTCACAAACAAGAATACGGGCACGAAGGATATCTTCAGCACTTACATTGCGTGCTTCACGCACGATGACGCGATGAAGGTTTTGGCTGGAGCGATAGACTTTAGGCTGATGGGAAGCCGTCACAATCAACACTGGCTGTCCTTCCAGTTCAAGATCTCCTAAAATGGTGCGAAGATTTTGTGTGCTTGGTTGCTCAAAATCAAGGGCATCAATGACTCGGATCGCCTGATGCTGTGCTTTATAGGTCAGGGCTGATCGGCGGGCATTGCTCTTCACTTTTTTGCTGAGTCTCACATCATACGAGTGGGGACGAGGCCCGAAGGTGCGACCTCCTCCTCGACGCAAAGGAGACGCGGCATTGCCAACGCGTGCTAGTCCAGTACCCTTCTGGCGATAGAGTTTACGGTTGGACCCTTTCACCTCTCCACGTTCTTTCGTTTTGTGGGTACCTTGGCGAGTGGCAGCCTGTGTCCGTCGAACATCCAGCCAAAGGACATGATCATTGGGAGTAACACCAAAAATCGCTTCATCCAATTGGACGGTACGACCGGCCGGAGATCCGTTCAACTGCAATACCTCCAATTCCATCATCTTTGTTCACCTTGTTTGAACAACTCAACAATTCCCTGATTGGGACCAGGAACAGCACCACGAACCAACAGGAGATTGTGTTCAGCAATAATACGGACCACATCAAGATTTTTAACAGTGACCCTCGCATTGCCCATTTGTCCCGCCATGCGCATTCCCTTGATGACACGAGACGGATCACTGGAGGCTCCAATGGAACCTGGTGCACGCTGACGGTCATGCTGACCATGGGTTTGATCATTGACACCGTGAAAACCATGTCGGCGAACCACTCCCTGAAATCCTTTCCCCTTGCTCGTGCCCGAAACGTCAATCATTTCCTGTTCTTCAAAAACACTCTCTACTCGAATCTCATGACCAATATCAGGCATCTCACCCAACCATTCAAATTCTTTCAAGACGTTCTGTGGAGGCACATCCGCACGATCAAAATGCCCCGTCATTGCTTTGGTAACCCGACGCGGCTTGCGCAATCCATACCCAAGTTGAACCGCATCATACCCATCTTTACCCTCCTTGTGCTTGATTTGCACCACTCGATTGGGTCCTACTTCAAGGACGGTGCAGGGAACATTGTTGCCAGCATCATCAAAAATGCTGGTCATCCCAATTTTCTTGCCAATCATTCCGCTCATGGTATTGATGCCGTATCGTTATACTTTAATCTCTACATCAACTCCACTTGGGAGCTCCAACTTAAGTAACGCATCCACCGTTTTCGTACTCGTCGACAAAATGTCAATCAATCGATTATGGCTACGGCTTTCAAATTGCTCTCTACTTTTCTTATTGACATGGGGGCTGCGCAAGACCGTATATATGGATTTCTGCGTCGGCAGTGGAATTGGCCCACTGACCATGGCACCCGTCGCTTTCACGGTCTTGATAATTTTCTCCGCACTCTTGTCGATCAGCGTATGATCGTAGGACTTGAGGCGAATACGGATTTTCTGCCCGGTCATCGTAGAGCGTTAGTCAAGAATACTCGAAACAACACCTGCCCCAACGGTCCGTCCACCTTCTCGGATCG
>JAPOUL010000150.1 GCA_026708685.1 Bacteroidota bacterium | reverse complement strand
GATATTTATCCCAGCAGTGCAAAAATGGGATAAATGAAGATTTTATTGGGCTTAATTTGTATAAGTTATTTTTGGACGAGCCCTAAATCAATTATCAGAATATATTAATGAACTCATCCTCCTTTTGAATCAAAAAAAGATCCATCCATTCAAAGCGATGAGTCTCAATGTAGAGAAACCACATATAGACCTTCATGTTGGTGATAAATTCAATCAGATCATTCAAAAGCACAATCAGATATCAAGAGATTTCGACATTCAGGTTAACCAATCTGCAAAAATATTAGTAGAAGATATGATAGCCAATAGTGCAGATGATTACTTGAGGCTTGATGAGATCAAACATGCTAAGGACATCAAACAAAATTCTCTCGAAGTTGATTTTCTTAGCATCGAAAATAAAATTACCCAATTAAAATCTGAGATCCAAGAATATCTTGATCCCATAGAACTCAACAAAGACCTACAAATGTATCTTGGGCATAATGACATCAGGCTTGAAGTTGTAGATGGCGGCTACTGTGTTATGCGAAATAATAATATTCCTGCCGATTTTCTGAGTGAAGGGGAAAAAACTGCATTAGCATTGCTGTATTTTTTGAAATCATTGCAAGATGACAGGTTCAACATGAATGAGGGCATCATCGTAATTGATGATCCTATATCAAGCCTTGACTCCAATGCACTCCATCTTGCATTCGGATATATCAAAGCACGGACAAAAAATGCGGGGCAATTATTTATATTTACCCACAATTTCACATTTTTTGGATTAGTCAAAAAGTGGTTTCAAAACTTAGCAAGACCCAAAAAAACAAGGCAAACTGGTTTATACGCCCTTAATCGAGTTTCCTATGATGATAAATCTAAGACAATGCTTCAAAAACTTGACCCACTTCTGGAAAAATTTGAATCGGAATACCAGTATTTGTTCAAGTGTATTTATGATGCCTCAGTAAAAGAGTCTATTGATCTACAAGAGGCCTACCTTCTTTCTAATGCCTCTCGGCGCCTCTTAGAAGCATTTCTTTCATTTCGTTTTCCCAGTTTGTCTACCCATTTCTATAGAAAACTAGAGAGAGTTGAATTTAACGAGGCTAAGAAAATTAGAATTTATCAATTCATCAATATCCAATCACACTACAACACAATTGACCCACCGATGCATTATCAATCTGTATCCGGTGAATTAAAGGGTGTTCTCAATGATATTCTTGAACTGATGAATACCGAGGATCCTAATCACTTCAAAGCTATGAAACAATTGTGCTCAAAGCATTAGCAGTTGACATTGGATGCTATGAGAAATATCTGAATCAAACTTATGAACTCGTGTAAATTTCCAAATTTTATACCAATATATCCTGGATTGTTCCAATGATAATTCAATAAATTATATTCCTCATATCCATACAAAGAAAGATGTACACTTGATCATGCTACCTGTATATCTCGACCGAAACACTATTAATCAGGATTTCAATGATTTGTCTACACTTAAGCTTATAGTATTGAACGACAGGATTTGATTCACCACCATCTTCTGTTCCCAAATAAAATGTCTTTCCATTTAACTAACGAATCTCAATTATTCTAGATATTTGATTAATTCCAGTGCGAGTACATCTACACGAAGTGGAAATACCAATCCTAACCGGTTCTGTAATTCATCAATGTTGGGTAATGATTGATCTGTATGGATATCTGTAAGTTTTTGTACCGCACTACGTACTTCATCAGTCCACCAAGCTGGGAACTTATCTGCAGCGGGGAGATGATTAATCACCTTAATCATAGCCATAAGTGTGAGTGCTACACCAATATCATCTCCATCATAACCTAATGAAGAAGGATCAAAATAATCATTAAATTGGGGAGATTCATTAATTATATTCAACCTCCCGACTGCGAAATCCGCAGACTTTTTAGCATTTTCTAATCCTCCCTCTAATCCAATAAGTCCAGTATGCAATTTTGATGCCAATAGCCAAGTATGGTATAGGTATACTTCCTCAGGGTTCTCTTCCTTCATGTAGGATTTCCAGCGAAAATGTCCTGCACATGCATACATGGAAAGACGAAACGTTGCTGATGCTAAGGAGCTACGATCAATCATCCTTTGTTCAACTTTTGTAGGTTTGTTAGTATTTGGATTGAGTGCCATCAGAAGATAGGTACTAACCCAATCCGACGTACTCATCTCATGCTCATTAATTTTTATATTTGGATCCTCATTGAACGTAGAAAGAATTAGTAGTATTGAATGAAGATTCCAAGAAGCAACAAACGGATCTTCTGCATTTTTGACATTATGAGCACGATCTGAAATCCACTCTGCCAATGTTGGTAAATCTCTATCCGTAGACAAAAAACTATCACTTGATGAAAGAAGTTGTGCTATAACGGAAATTTTAGTACGGGTATCATCAAATGCCTCAATAAGTAAACATTGAGCGGTGATGCATTGCAAAGG
>JAPOUL010000157.1 GCA_026708685.1 Bacteroidota bacterium | reverse complement strand
CGAATACAAGAAAGTTACATCAATTATTGATAATAAACAAGTTAGCGCTTATGGGTATACCCATTCCCTCCATGTGTGATTGGCTGATCAACAACTATGCTTAACTGATCCAAAGATCACCAACCGAGCATACCCGTCATATGTAATGTAATACTCTCTCTCAATTGCTCCATGTTTACAGTTACTGATCTTGATAAAAGGCTTGCAATTGAAATGAAGTCATTTCTCAAAGGGATGAAGAGTATCTGAAATAGGCGGTACAGTTTCAAGATCATTCTATCCCATATTCCAGATCTTTCGTTGATACATGCCTAGAAAGTAGAGTAATGAATTGGATCCGATGAATCATCTGAAAATCATGGATCCATGAATCAGATCTTCCAACATTTGATGAAGCCACAATTGGATATTGATCATGCTATGATTGGGCAGACATTTTCCATGAATTTTGTGGTCATCAGTCCTAACACATCATCCATCATTTCGGGAATCATAAGTTCATTAACGGACAAAAATTGGAGAATTAGAGAAATTTTTTCTAAATTAGATGCGATAGACGATCTATCAGAGTCAAATATGTAGTGATGAGTTATTGTCGTTTTCATGCTGTTTGATTGTAAATACTTGATCTGGTTTGCCATTGGTGGACTTATGCTGGTGGCACTTCCAGTACATGCACAAACCACCGGGAAACTATCTGGACTGGTCACTGATGGAACGAGTGGAGAGCCCCTTCCAGGAGTCAACATCGCGATTGACGGTACTCTGCAGGGTGCTGTAACTGATCTTGAGGGACGCTATGTGATTCTTGGAGTGCGTCCAGGTGTACATACAATCATCGCTTCCTTTATTGGATTTGCATCTCAGCGACAGGAAGGTGTTCGCGTCAGTGTAGACTTAACGACCGAAGTCAATTTTGAAATTCAAGAGCAGGTAATAGAGGGTGAAGAAGTGGTTGTGACCGCTGAAGCGATTCGTGTTCGTAAAGATGTGACCAGTAGCGAGGCTAGGATTACAGCCGAAACCATTGACCGCTTACCCGTTCAGGAATTGGGGCAAGTCCTCAGTGTACAGGCTGGTGTCACCGAACGAGGAGGGTTTCATATCAGGGGTGGACGAAGCAGTGAGGTGATTGTCATGGTGGATGGAGTTCCCGTGACCGATACCTATGATGGTTCTACGGCCCTGCAGTTAGAAAATGAAGGGATTCAGGAACTTCAGGTGATCAGCGGCACTTTTAATGCTGAGTATGGCAATGCCATGAGTGGAGTCATCAATGTCGTAACCAAAGAGGGGCGCAACGATCGTTTTGGTGGTGCACTGGAAGCGTATTCAGGAACCTATTTTGTCCCATTGGGCAATGGTGATGCCGTTTTAAGAGGTACTCGGCAAGATGATCTAAGTCAAAGCTTCCCCTATGATCAGGTGGATATCTATTCCTACCTCCCCTTTGCACCATCTCACTATAACAACCTGAATGCATCTATTGAAGGGCCTCTACTCAAAAACCGTGTCACGCTCTTTGCGAATGCACGATACTTTTCCAATGATGGATGGCTCTATGGTGCCCATCTCTACAATATAGATGGAAGTGGAGGAGATTCTACACTGGTTCCCATGAATACATGGGAAAAGTTAAGTTGGCAGGCGAATCTGCGCATCCAACTGCGAAGCAATATGTTTGTGAACCTCATTGGTCTTGGGTCCAATTCGGAAGCCAATGATCTTGGAGGTCGGTACCAGTATTACCGATGGGCTCCATTCGGAGTCCCCCAGATCTATGACCAGGGTGTGGATCTCAAAGTGAAGTTTACACACCTGATCAGTGCAAAAACATTCTATACAATCAATCTTGCGACCTTCGAAAAACGTGCTGAACGGTATCGATTTGAAGATATTGCAGATGCACGATACAATGATTTTAACCTTACTCCACCAGACTCTATTGAAATTTCACCCGGGATCTGGGAACAGGTCTCGGCAGGCGGGAATCAGTTTGCCCGAGGTGGAGTGGACCTCGGCCGCTTTAACCGAACCACAAGGAGTTATTTCGTGAAAGGAGATTTTACCACCCAGATGACGCGATATCACTTGATCAAGTTAGGATTTGAAGGGAGGCTGGATCAGTTGCAGTTTGAAGATTACGGTATCGTACCGGCACTGTCCACATCGGGGCAGGTGATTGAACCCTTCCAGCCAGCCGTGCCCCCTTCCGAATCCTTTGCCTACCGAGAATTTGAAGATGTGTCACCGATCACGATCAGTTCCTATCTACAGGATAAAATTGAATATGAGAGTTTTATCGTGAATGCCGGGATTCGAATGGACTACTTTGATGCACGGGCCCAGGTCCCTGCAGACCCTTCAGATCCCAATATTTTCAATCCCTTTAAGAAGATCAATCGCTTTCACGATACCAATGGTGATGGCGTGATTACCGATGATGAAGAACTGGATACCAATCAACTCACTCAGGCGGACCGAGAAGCCTATTGGTGGAGAGCGTCTACACCGAAGGTGAGATTCTCACCTCGACTCGGAGTTGCCTACCCCGTGACCGAAGAAGGAGTGATTCATTTTTCGTGGGGACATTTTTTACAGATTCCAACACTCAACCGGCTCTTTGAAAATTTCGGGTACAAGATTCCCCGTCAGACGGGTAGGTATGGGCCGTTTGGTAATCCTGACTTGGATGCTCAGCGTACGGTCATGTATGAAGTGGGCGTGAAGCAAGCCTTCGGATCCATCGTTGTTAATGCAACCGCCTACAATCGAGATGTGCGTAGTTGGGTCTCAACATCGCGTCTCATTGAAACCGAACTTCCCGGTGTGACCTATGTCGTATATGCCAATCGAGATTATGCAAATACGCGCGGGTTTACCCTATCGCTCTCGCGTGCCTATGAAAACAACTATGGCTTTGATGTCAACTACACCTATCAGGTGGTAGAGGGATCCAACTCAGATCCCGCCGAAGAATTTTTTGCCGCTGGCAATCAAGAAGAGCCAAGGCTTGCTCTGCTTCCATTAGGATGGGATCAACGGCATAAGGTTGCAGGATCCTTTTTCATTGGTGGACGAAACTGGGGGGCATCCACTCTGATGGTATGGGGATCTGGATTTCCATACACGCCCAGTTTTGAAGAGGCAGCCCTGTATGGCCCAGATGTACAGCCTGAATTTCCTACCAATGCTCGGAGGCAGCCCAGCAGCTATCAGATTGACTTGGATGTCTTTTATGAATTCACCTTAGGCCCCATACGCCCCAGAGTATTTATGCACGTGTTCAATCTTTTGGATCGTCGTAATGCGTTGACCGTCTATGGTGATACAGGACTTCCAGGTGTGACTTTTTCCGCTCCCATTCAATCTGCAGATCACGGCTACTTTACGAGACCGAATCACTATTCCGAACCACGGCGAGTTCACGCCGGCATCAAGATTCAGTATTAATGATTCGTAGAGTTCTTTTCATCATATGGATGATACCCGGGGTGATTCAAGCACAAGGAGTCATTGATCGCAATCATGTACCGAGTCAGGAGCGCGTTGATCCACTGGAGAGAAGGCGTGATGACATTGATGGCAATAATATACGGGCTACCATTACCAACTGGGCACAGACTGCCTCCAGTGGAACGCCTGGGGATTTTTGGTATGAATGGCCCAAGAACACCAATCGTCGCTATGTCGCATTGACGCAGCTTTGGGTAGGTGCAGAAACCACAGCAAATATGGGCCCCGATGCAGGAGAGCGACTCTGGGTGTTTAATGTGGCTGATTTTCGTGGAAACAATACGGGCGGGAATTCATCTTGGACCTTTGAACCCGTAGGAGGATATGTCAATCCATCGGGGAGCGACTTTGGGATCGCTCAAAGTGATGAACCCGATAGCTGGCCCCCATTTTGGCCCGACAAACTCTCGGATCCAAACGATCCTGGGTGGAGTGGGTCATGGAATGGCTTCTTTGGTAGAGATATCTACAATGCGGATCAGGAGTTCTTCTATAAGACGGGTGATGATCAGTATGACCGATATCGTGGAACCTATTCACCCGACCAGACGGATCCCAGCCGTCACGGGCTTGGACTGATCATTGAGACACGCATCATGGCTTGGACCCAGATTCTCGTTGATGATGTCGTCTTTCTCATTTATGGGGTCAAAAATGATGGAACAGAGGATCTGGATAAGGTCGGGATGTCCGTTTGGCTTGCAGATTGTGTGGCGGGAGACTGTGGTGATGACATTATCTTTTTTGACTTGCTGGAAGATGTTGCCTTTATGACGGATGAAGATGGAATCGGCGATCAGAACTTTGGAAGCGATCCCGCTGGCACGGTTGGCATTGCCATGTTGGAAACCCCAGGCAATGCTACAGATCGGATTGACAATGACGGGGATGGATCCGTTTCCGATGAATGTTCAGTCAATAACGGAGAGTGCAATAGCCCCATTGTGCCCGAATCCTTTCTTGTAGGAGAGTTACCTGCCAATGGGATTGATGATAATGGGAATGGACTCATTGATGAAAGTTCAGTCCATGTTCCATTTGGAAGCCAGACGGGCGTTGGTTATGCTGACTATATAGACAATGATAATGATGGTGAACAGAATGCCCCCTTCATTACCATGGAGATGGTATTGGTTGCCGCTTCAGATCCCTATCTGCGATGGCCTCCATCCCCTCAAAATGATCCCGTCCAACAGGTTGGAGGCAATACCAATGTGCATCTGATCAATGTGACCCAAGAAACGATTGGACTGCCATTCCGAGACAACATTGATAATGATGACTCCCACATCATTCCATCGGCAGCCTATCCCTATTTGAGTGAGCCTGGATCACCCATAGTCACACAGGCGATGATTGATGAGGCCGCTTCAGATCCCTATCGACGCTATTTGGTTCAGGAAGCGGGGATTCTTCTGTATGATCTTGGCCCAGAGGATCTGGGAAAAGCCTACGCAGACGGGATAGATAATGATCAAGACGGAGCGATTGATGAGGGAATTGATGAAGGGACCGATGAAATGATTGATGAGAGCCGTGCTGATGGCATTGACAATGATCAGGACTGGATTCCCCTTCAGAATGATACCGGACTTGACGGCATCCAGTTCAGTGGGGATTTTGGTGATGGAGACGGTCAACCGACCTCTGGGGCTGGTACCAGTTTTCCAGGTGAAAAAAATATTGATGTGACCGATGTCAGCGAGTCCGATCAGATTGGGATCACCAATGTTAGACTCTTTGGTGCCAATACCCTGGCCCTCAACAGCGTAAGCGATCGTTACCTGTTTTTTAATTTTCTCATTCCTGGCGATTTTGATACGGAGCAGCCCGATCCGGGTGATAATGATTTGACGGTGTCCAGTGGACTGTTTCCTCTCAAGGCGGGTCAGACGGAGCGCATCTCTATTTCGGTGCAGCTAGGGATTGGTCAGGAAGAGGTTCTCTCTGCACGAGACAATGCACTGGATGCCTATCAGGAAGATTATCAGTTCGCACAAGCCCCTATCACGCCAGAAGTCTATGCTGTGGAAGGCAATGGCCGGGTCACACTGTACTGGGATTCAAAGTCTGAAGAGTCCGATGACGGATTTCTACGCTCCTTAGGACTGCCATCAAAGGATTTTGAAGGGTATCGGGTCTATCGAGCGACGGATCCTGCCTTTCTGGATGCACTTCAGATTACTGATGGTCGCGGCAATCTAACGTTTCGAAAGCCGATTGCTCAATTTGACTTGATTGATGGGATTGGAGGGTTTCACCCAGTATCCATCAATGGACTCAGTTTTTATATGGGTGATGACCGCGTAAGCCCCGGGGAGGGAAGCAATGGACTAGCCCATTCCTTCATTGACTCTACGGTGACCAATGGAGTCACATATTATTACGCTGTGACCGCCTATGACTATGGTGCCTTTACGGCCAATATCTCTCCCACAGAGACTCCCGTCCGCATTCGCCGACTGCCGGATGGAACGGTGGAAACTGGTCGTAATGTGGTTGCGGTAACTCCGACCGCCCCAGTTGCTGGTTATCAGCAGGCAACGATTGAATCTGTGGATGGGTATCTGCCAAGAATACGAGGATCCACTTCAAGCAGGATTGGATATACGATACTTGATCCTCGTGCGATTGAAGATGGCAGACGTTTTCAGGTCACCTTCACGGATACCCTCATCTCTGGAGGTCAGTTCGCTCAGGATACGATTTCCACGAGCTCATTTACCCTTACGGATCTCAGTGACAATACAGTACGGATCAATCAGTCAAGGGCATGGCAGGCGGATTCTGAATTTCCAACGCTGGATGATTTTGGAAGTCCGCTTGGCTTCGGTTTGCAGTTTTTTGAGGAATCACTGGTTCGATTAAATTCCTCTCTAAGTGGGTGGAGTAATGATGCGGTCTATCCCATTGTCGTTGACCCCTATATCTCACCAGGATTCACCAGTGGTCAGCGCAACCCAGCCGATTATCTCATTGAGGTGGTAGGGCCTGGTCAAGGGCGATCTACTGCACTGGATGTTTCTTTCTTTCGTTCTCTTCCATCGCGCCCCACCAATGTTCGCGTCTTTCGTATGGACCCCGATGATGCTGGGGGAAGTGAACGGGTGGAAGTTGATTATGCATTCTGGGATCTGACGGGGGATGACTTTATCAGTTCACAATCAACTGCCCCTGCCACATTCAGTGCGGATCGGAATCGCAGAGAGTCTGACTTGATTTTGATCCACGAAATGCTCGTCGGGGGTAGGGGAGATACCCCTCAGTTCACTTGGCGGTTTGGGATGAATTTTGCCATTGAGGGAGCAGAGAACCCTACGGAGGGAGATGTAGCGACGATCATTACGCGGAAGCCTTTTCTCGCCTCCGATGTCTTCGAATTTGAAACCTACGCTCCCACCGCATCAGTGGATCAGGCTGATTCTTTACTGGCTCGCATTCGGGTGGTACCGAATCCCTATGTAGCGACCAACCGTTTTGAGCAGCTCAATGCGTTCTCAACCGGACGTGGGGATCGTGCGATTCGATTTATCAATCTGCCCCCTGATTGTACCCTTCGCATCTTTAACGTGAGTGGGCGTTTGATTCGAACGCTCCATTTGAACGAAGGGGTCAACGATGCAACAAGTGCACTCATGAATGGAACCATCCGATGGGATCTACAGAGTTCAGATGCTCTCACGGTTTCCTATGGGGTGTATCTTTACCATGTGGAGGCACCGACACTTGGCGAGACCTCAGGTACGTTTGCGATCATAAAATGATGTATCCACGTATCTTTGCTGTCGTAGGTCTACTTTGGATCAGTTCGGTTGCGTTGACGGCTCATGCACAATTTGCCAATGAAACCCGCGAAGTCACGCGTAAAGGCACGACCGCTGCTGAGTTTTTGAGCATTCCAGTAGGGGCTCGGGCAACGGGTATGGGCGGAGCAGTGACGGCAGTGACGGCTGATGCAACCGCCATGTACTGGAATCCTGCAGGATTAGGTCTACTTGATCGTACATCCGTTGCCGCAGAGCATGCTACATGGCTGGCCGATGTGAACTTCAATTATGCGGCAGCAGCCTTCCCCACTCGATTTGGAACCCTTGGAGTAGCCATCACCTCCATGAGTACCCCTAAAATGCAGGTAACCACCGCCGCGGATCAGGAAGGGACGGGAGAAACATTTACCGCATCTTCCTATGCACTTACCTTCTCATGGGGAAGGCGGTTGACGGACAGTTTTTCGTTTGGTGCATCGGCCAAGATGATCAATGAGCAGATCTGGCACTCTAGTGCTCGGGGGCTTGCACTGGATCTCGGTACGGTCTTTGTGACTCCTTTTCGGGGAATACGACTGGGGGCCTCCATTTCCAATTTTGGCACCAAGATGCAGATGTCTGGAGATGATTTGTTGGTGGTAGCCGATATTGACCCAGTCAATCGTGGCAATAATGAGAGTAATCGTGCCTATCTCAAGGTGGACTCCTTCAATTTGCCCTTGATCATGCGGATTGGACTGGCAGGGGAGTTGTATGAAACCGATCAGGTTCGATGCACCCTCTCTATGGATGTTTTAAGTCCTAATAATAGCAATCAATTCGCTAATGTAGGCATGGAGATTGGCTTTTTAGGAGATCTGGTTACCATCCGCGGCGGTTACAGTGAGTTGTTTCTTAATGACAGCATTCGCTCCATTACATTGGGTGGTGGGATTCGCTATGACTTTGGGTTGATGGGGATTGTCATGGACTATGCTTTTGAGCGACATCGTTATTTCAATGATGTGAATCGCTTATCCATGGCATTGTTATTCTGAATTTTTTGTATCTTAATACATTCTTAACATTTTCTTAACAATTAGTTGTTTTTTCAATGAAAAAAATACTTTTTACGGTATTGATGCCCATGTGCCTCTTCTTCTCTGTGGTTGAAGTGCAGGCACAGCGCACCGTTACTATGCGGTTAAATATGGCATCTGTTCCAGATACAACCAATGGTATGGGTTTAATTGAAGTCCGTGGTGCCGGTGGTTCAGATGGTTCAGTTGCTCCTGATACATTGGCTGACGGCAGTATCATTGACTGGAGTGACCAAAGTACACTTGAGCCTGTCAACGAAAAAGGGCCTGATGGGCAGGATAGTGATTACTGGAGGATTACGTTTCAGATTTCCGATACGACACGCCTTCAGCATAAATTTTATTCACAGCAGTTGGAGGATGCTGGACTCAATGGATGGGAAGCTGATCCGAACCCGTACATTGAGATGGGTGAGGGTGATGTTGATTTGGGTCTCCACTTTTTTCAGGGACAGCACAACTGGCGTGGAACGTCGGGGCGTCGTATGTCGGATGAGGAGAATATAGATTACAACTGGACACCTTGGAAAGCAAAGGAGGACAGTATTGCCATCTGGTATCGAGTTGCAATGTTGGGATCGCATTCTGACGAAAAGGGATATGATCCCAAACTCAATGCACCTGACCAAATGATTGGTGTCCGTGGAGCTGATATTAAAGATGCGACCGATGAAACCATGGTGGGACCCCTCGCATGGGGTGAAACCAAGGTGGTCCTTGACCGGGAAACGACCGATGAAAAAGTCGCGGGATACAGCATTTATTCAGGGGTTGCCTACTATCCATCTTCTCTGGCAGGAATGACGCAGGAGTACAAGTTTGTGATAGGGCATGGTGAGACGGTTGGATGGGAAGAAGGTGCAAATCTTCCAACTAACCGAACCTTTGTTGTGCCTAAGTCTGATTCAACCCTTCATTGGGTGTATTATGGAAATACTGCACCAAGTCCTAACGAGCCCGTTGAGGGGCAGGTTGTGTTTGGAGTCGACATGAGTGCATTTGAGACGATTGGTCTGTTTGATACTGCGAGAGGTGACACGCTCTGGGTCTTTGGAGATTTCAATGCATGGGCAGACTGCCGCACCAACACTCCTGATGATTGCTACATGTTCAGAGAACCAGGAGGCACGATCTTTCAGGTTCCGGTGGCACTGGAACGCCCCGTTGGAGTCACCCAAGGCTACAAGTACTTTCTTGACTTTAATGATCAAACGTTCATGGAAGCCTTTAATACTGCACCACCAAGTGGCTGGGAAGAGGGTCATCGCACAGGCGTGAACCGTCAGTTTGACTTCCAGGGTGGTCAGCAACGGCTTGATCTGGCCTACTTCAACGATGTCACACCGAACAATGTCATGAAGGAAGGAACTTCGGTGGAGTTAATGTTCTCGGTGGATATGAAAGAAGCACTGGATTATGAAGCACAGCCATTCAAGCCTGCTACCGATACGGTGACTGTCCACTTGGGCGATCCAATCTGGGCACATACTCAGGGCATTGATGGTACCGATCATGACATCGCCCTCTGGGATGAAGTGCAACTCACCGACAGTGATAGTGATGGAACCTATACTGGCAGTTACACCATCAAGGGGCCATCGTATAATATCATCACGTTCCGCTATATGTACGGCACGAAATCAACGAGCACCCAAGAAATGGGAAGCGATACTCGTGAACCGGGGCGGAACCGTGTTCATTTCGTTCCGATGAATGATGATGGCTCATTTCCTGCCAAGTATGAGTTGCCTGCTCATTCGTTTAAGTTGACTCCTGGCCCTCTTCCTCATGATGTGAATCCACATATTAACACATCTATCGAGCAGACCGCAGAACTACCGTCCGAGATTTGGATGGGATCTAACTACCCGAATCCATTCAATCCGACTACGACGATTGAATTTGGACTAACTCGGCAATCTGATGCCCAGTTGCATATTTATGACCTTCTGGGCCGACGCGTTGCAACCCTGATTGATGGGGTCTTGCAGGCTTCCAATTATACGGTGACCTTTGATGCTTCTCATCTGGCGAGCGGAGTCTACATCTACCGATTACAGACACCTGATCTTTCGATCACCAAGCAAATGACCCTGGTGAAGTAGATTGATTTTTCGTTAATCTGTGGTCGTGAAATCTTGATGAATTAAGGCAATGATCTGACATCGGGTCATAGATCCGTCCACATCAGGTCATTATTACGAACTATTAGCGTGAGGCTTTGGGGGGCAGTCGGCGATTGCGGCTCACCCCCAAAGCCTCACCTGTTTTAAATCGGGCATCACCATTCTACCCATAAAAATCATATACTTGCAACCAAAACAGAGGGAAGTGGCTACAAGATAGTAGACGGGGGAGTCAAGGGTCGGACACAAGCCGTATGGTTTACCAATATACCCCACGCCAAGCGAGAGGAAGAGTTGACCCTGTTTAAGGCATACTCGCCAGAGCGGAACCCACATTATATTAACTATGATGCGATTGAAGTCAGTAAGGTGAAAGATATTCCTGAAGACTGGTCCGGTTATATGGGCGTTCCAATTACGTTTCTGGATAAGTATAACCCAAATCAGTTTGAGATCGTTAAGTTCAGAAAGGGGGATGACAATAAGGATCTTAGCCTAGCATATGAGGATTTTGACAGGCTCAAGCGGATGGGGCTTTTAAATAAGAAATCTAAGTCTCTGTACTTCAGGATAATTATACGAAATAAATTGATTTGACTTATGGATGTTAAACCGCTGAGTATTACCATAATGGATCTCTTTGAGGGGTATCTCAATAATGACGAGAATGGGGTGGTTGGATTTAGTGGCCGACTGGACATTCGTCCAGCCTATCAGAGGGAATTTGTTTACAAGGATAAGCAGCGAGATGAGGTAATCCGTTCGGTGATGGCGGGTTTGCCCCTGAACGTAATGTACTGGGCAGACAACGGAGCGGAGAAATACGAGATCATTGATGGTCAACAACGCACAATATCGATTTGCAGCTACCTTGACGGGGATTTCCCCGTAGATGATTTTTACTTTGAAAACCTCCAGGATGATGTAGTAGCGGAGATACTTGGCTATCCATTGATGGTGTATGCTTGCTCAGGCACCGCCAGCGAAAAACTCAAGTGGTTTGAGATCGTCAACATTGCTGGAGAGAAGTTGACCCCGCAAGAACTGCGAAACGCAGTGTACAGTGGTCCGTGGGTTACGGATGCCAAGCGGTATTTCAGCAAATCTGGGTGCCCTGGACGCGATCTGGGCGAAAAATACATGCGTGGTTCACCTCTCCGCCAGACGTATTTAGAGTCGGCCATGAAGTGGGTTATCGGCACCAAGGATGTCAGCCCAAAGGACATCGCGGCCTACATGGGTAAACACCAAAATAATGCAAATGCAAAGCCTCTGTGGCAGCACTTCCGTAAGGTAATTGACTGGATTGAAAAATCATTCGTGCCCAGAAAAGAGATGATGGATTCGGTTAACTGGGGGTGGCTATATAAGGAATACGGACTCTCAGAAATTAACAGGGAGGATATTGAGAATGAAGTACTACGGTTGATTGATGATGATGATGTAACAAAGAAGTCGGGCATCTACGCATATCTCCTCACGAAAGACCAGAGTCACCTAAACATCCGAAAATTTCCCGACAAAATAAAGCGCAAGGTGTACGAGAAACAGGGGCGCAAGTGCAAGGAATGCGGAGAATACTATGATATTGACGAAATGGAGGCTGACCACATCAAGCCGTGGTCAGAGGGTGGAAAGACAGTGGAAGACAACTGCCAAGTACTTCACAAAAGATACAACAGGCGAAAGGGGGCGAAATAGGGTTTGACACCCGTTACACGGGTAATTGGGTATCATCCATATAGACAAACCTGCCTAAGATAAATCACAGAGAGTGACAATGAGTCTCACTGTACAGAGCCCATTGCTACCAAATGTGTAGATCAACCACCACCTGTGGCCAAGAGCCAACCACCCACCGCGAGACCTATCGTCAGCGCAGCCGAGGCGATGACGATGAGGAAATTATACTTTGACTTGAGGGAATCGAATTTAGAGTCTTGCGACTTCGTATACGACCGTATCTCGGCGATTACGTTAGAGGATGCCATATTGGTAATTCGTTCAGTGAGTTCGTTCGCTTCGTCTGAATCAAGTCCAGATTTGCGAAGCAAGTGAGAGATGCGAGAAAACTCTAAGTCTGAGTTTTTGTCCATGACACAAGTGAGACGATAGGTGAATGTTGTTGTTCCACATCTTGATCAGTCCCGCCCGAAGGGTCATCATCATCATCCTTGTGGAATGGATCTGATTCTGGCTGTGGTGCGAGTTTCGTCATATTCATTTTCTCCCTGAGTCTCACGGTATAGAGCCCATTGCTACAGCTAAATAGCAATGAATTTTTCACTAAGTAGCAGTGAACTCTCTACAATGAAAGTCACATAGTTCTTGACGGGTACTAAAAGTCTCCAACGAGAACGCTTCTCGCCGTCCATTGCCCCGTGTTACCAAGGGCAGTCGGATCAACCGACACATACAAGATACAACGGTTTTTTCTAAATAACCAAATTCGCAACCTTAAATCCTCTTTTTTCTTACGGATGCATCTTAGAAGACACGTCAGGAATCGAACCTGAATCTCGGATCTTTGTAGGTTTGGTATCAACCTAACATCAATCAAACGATGTAATGCCATTTATACAACATGTCATTCCATTCTGCGATTAGGACTTGGCTCGCAGTGCCTTTAGCTTGCCTCTCTCAATAAATGGATCAACCAGCGCAGGAATCGAACCTGCTCGGTGCGTGGGGTTCTAAGTCCGTTCAATTCATCGCTATGTGCAAAGCCATAGAATCCTTTAGTAGTCCAAAGTCGCCCCCATTTTTTCAGATTCTTTCTGTTGATCCTGCTGTTTACAGTCGTTCAGAGCCATAGTTACGGCCAGCAAGCGAATGTAGATGTGACGTTTCGGTGGGTGCCTGATCGGACGGTGGTACGAGTCCTCTTGCCGGGATCCTTTAATGGTTGGAGTGACCAGTCATCCGCACAGATGACCTTCAACTCAACGCAGGGACAATGGCATCACACCTATTCCCTTACACAGGGAATGAGCTATGAGTACAAAATCAGGCCATTTACAAGTGAAACAGAAAATGTATGGCTTGTGGATCCGCTCAATGATACTCAATCAAATGCAAACGATCCAAATTCAAACTCCGTCGTGTCTGTCACAGATCCGATGATCTTTCAAATGGCCCGTCACCAGAATGGAAGCGGTGCCATTACTGCCGTGAGTGCGGGAATCTTTTCATCCAAGACACTGACCAAGTTGACCGCCCAAGTCAATGGCCCAGAATTTGATGCCCTTCCTTATTATTCCAACGGGGTATTTTACTATTCACTAGCCGCCCCCATATGGTGTGATTTGGGTTTTAAGATTACAGCAGAGTACAGCGATGGGACGACGATCACCGAGTCTCTTGGAATGGATGCATTCCCATCGGTGGCAGTCGTTGATGAAGCGCGGCCATCGGGGATTGAAGATGGGGTGAACTACAACTCTACTGATGCGACTAAAGCAACGCTATCGGTGTTTGTACCAGGGAAGTGTTTTATGCATGCGATTGGGGATTTTAACAACTGGACGTTTGGAAGGACCCCGCTCAAACGCCATGCCATACGTGCTGATAGTGTGCACTGGTGGGTAGAGCTGACGGGGTTGACCTCTGGTGAGCAGGTCGGGTATCAGTATGTGTCCGAAGGGACAGGAGCTGATACCGATCTACGCTTTGCTGACATGTTTTCGACGTTGATTCTGGATGCCACCAATGATCCTCATATTCCAGCAAGTATCTACCCAAATATCAAGTCCTATCCGACGGGGATGACTACAGGTCCTGTATCCGTCCTGCAAACCAATCAGACGGCCTACAATTGGACTGTGACAGATTTTGAGAGGCCGGACCATGAGGATCTGGTCATCTATGAGCTATTGATGCGGGATTTTCTGGCAGAGCATGATTGGGAAGCACTTACAGACACGCTGGGTTATCTGGAAAAATTGGGGATCAATGCGATTGAGTTGATGCCAATTGCCGAGTTCAACGGGAATTTAAGTTGGGGCTATAATCCAACGTTTTACTTTGCCCCTGACAAGTACTATGGCCCGGCAGAGGATCTCAAAGAATTTATTGATGAGGCACATAAACGGGGGATTGCCATCATTCTGGATGTCGTTTACAACCATGTGGATCAGCCCTCACCACTGGTCACCTTGTACGATGCCGCTGACAATCCATGGATCAACACGCCTGCACCCCATGGGGTACTATCGTTTTTTTACGATCTCAACCATGAGAACACCTACACGCAATATTGGCTGGATAGAGTCAATAAATACTGGATGACGGAATTCAATGTGGATGGATTCCGGTTTGATCTGACCAAGGGAATGACGCAGACGGTAACCACCAATGATGTGGGTTGGAGCAATTACGATCAGTCCCGCATCAATATCTTAAAACGGATGGCCGATTCTCTTTGGGCGGTGGACGATGAGGCCTACATCATCTTAGAGCACTGGACGGCAGATCAGGAGGAACGGGAACTGGGTACCTATCGCACGAGTGAGGGAAAGCCAGGCATGATGGTTTGGGGGAATGTGACCCATGCATTCCAAGAAGCATTGATGGGATACCATGACTCTGCAGGTAAGAGCAACTTCTCCAATGTGTACTATGGTACGGGTGGACGAGGGTGGTCGGTGCCGAATGTGGTCACCTTCATGGAAAGTCATGATGAACAGTGGCAGATGTATCAGATGCGTGCCTTTGGAGCATGTGAACGGTCATCAAGCGGAGGGGACACATGTCTGGTATCGGACACGCAGAATGATGGGACCTACAATGTGAGGCATTTGCCTATTGCATTGAATCGCTTAAAGATGGCGGGCACCTTTGCATTTTTGATACCAGGGCCTCGTATGATCTGGCAGTTCGGGGAGTTGGGTTATGGCTATGGAGACATGGGTGAGCAGTGCTTGAAAGAACCCGCTTCCTGTTTGGCCGATGGTCCAGATCGGGTAGATGCCAAGCCCATTCGGTGGGACTACAATGCTGGAACACGAAGATTGCTGTATGAGACTTGGGCATCGCTTCTCAAGATTCGAAAAGAGAATGAGATTTTTCGAAGCCGCGTTACCGAGGTGTACATGAGTGGAATGAACGATGCATCCAAGCGAATATTTCTACGGCATACAGCTACGAATATGGAGGCGGTGATTGTTGGAAACTTTGGTGTAACAGCTGTCAACAACATTGCAGATCTTCCCACCACACCTACGATGTGGTATGATTATTTTTCGGGAGAATCGGTTACATCATCTTCCCTTCCTTCGCAGTTGCAGCCGGGTGAATTCCATCTGTATACGTCACAAAAATTGAGCACACCAGATCAGGTTCTCATAACGGATAATGAGGGCAATACCGCAGGAATTGATATCGCAGAGGAGGAAGTGACGGTAGAAGAGGGGAGTAGCATTCAGGTCGCGATGAAACTCACATCAAAACCATCCAATGATGTAACAATCAACATCACAGGGCAGATCTCAAAAATTGCGGTGGATACCGACTTCAGTACCCCTAATATCAATGAATCAACTCTAACGTTTACCCCCACAAATTGGGGAACCGCGAAGATGGTAACCGTGACTGGAGAACAGGATGACGACATTCAGGATGAAACCATGACCGTCACATTCACATCAGTGAGTGCTAATCTTAATTATAACTCATTAACGCAAGACCTGACGGTGATGGTACAGGATGATGATCAGTCGGGGATTTTGGTCAGTTCAGATTTGGATCCATTTATCATTGATGAAGGAGGTAGCAGTTCTTATAAGGTGCGGCTTCGCTCTATACCTTCAGCGAATGTAACCGTAACGATTTCAGGGCAGGGGAATCTTCTCACAGTAGATACGGATCCGAGTACTCCCAACACGAATGAATCAGCGATCACCTTCACAACAACGGATTGGAATGTTGAAAAAACGGTGATCGTATCGGGTGAAGAAGATGCGGACGCATTAGATGCAACCGTTACGCTGACTCACACCGCGACAAGTTCAGATCTCAGCTACAATGCTATAACAGAAGAATTCTCGGTGGGAATCAAGGATTACGAGGCAGGGAAAATAGTCGTGAACACAGACTCCGATCCACTGGAAGTAAATGAAGGTGAGGCAAAGGCGTTACTGTACAGCTGAGTTATCTTCGTCATCAGAGGTCACTGTAACTGTAAGTGGACAGGGGAATGAAGCTACCGTTGATACAGACGGAAATACAGATGGTGATCAATCAACACTTGTCTTTGGGATTTCAACATGGAATCTTGCTCAATCTGTCACCGTGACTGGATCTGAAGATCCTGATGGCAATAACGAAAGTTTGACCCTTACCCACACGGCCGCAAGTACGGATCAAAACTTTAATGATACAACGGAGGATGTCATCGTTACCGTGGTTGACGATGATGCAGTTGGGATTGAATTGACACCGTCCTCAATAGCCGTCACGGAAGAGGCAAGCAACTCTTATCAGGTTGAGTTATCCACAGAGCCATCCGAAAATGTTATGGTCACCATCACGGGAGTTGAGACAGGCATTACCCTTGATAATGATAACAATCCTGAAACACCATTTACCTCGCTCATCTTTTTGACAGGATCATGGAATGTAGCTCAGACGGTCACAGTGAGTGTAGCCAATGACGACAATGCGGACAACGAACTGATCACCCTGACACATACAGCCACAAGTCAAGATACGCAGTACAATAACTTAACCAAGGAACTTGAAGTCAATGTCACAGATAATGATGCAGCTGGCCTATCTGCTCCTCAAACGCTTAGTGTCAATGAAGGGGAAACCGCAGAGTTTGCTGTTTCACTTTCTTCGGTTCCAACCGCAGATGTAACCGTGCAAATTACTGGATCCCGGGGATCTGATCTAACCATAACCCCTTCCTCATTAACCTTCACCAACCAGAGTTGGTCAACCGGACAGGATGTAAGTGTTGTAGCAGATCAGGATAACGATCTCCTTGATGATGAGGTTGTTATTACTTGACAGCGAGCGGAGGTGGATTTGTAAATGTCACTCATCAAATCACAGTAACGGTTGACGACGACGATACCGCAGGAGTAGTGATTTTGCCTGCAACGAATCCATTCACCATAGCCGAAGGAGGAAACACTTTTTATACGATTCAACTTCGTTCGGCTCCATCAGCTGATGTGGAAGTGACTCTTTCTGGGCAGGGGAGAAAGTTAATTGTTGATATGGATCCAAGTACGCCCAACACCAATGAATCAAGGATCACCTTTACAGGTGTGAGCTGGGGCAGTGCCAGAACCATCAATATCATTAGTGAAGAAGATGATGATGCTCAGGATGAAAGGATCACACTCATCCATACCACTTCAAGTAGCGATGAAACCTACAATGCGTTAACCCAACAGCTCATAGTTCAGGTCATTGATGACGAGAAAATAGGAATTTTCGTACGATCCAACCCAGATCCTTTGGAGGTCAACGAGGGGGAGGATCAAACCTATTCTGTACAGTTAGGCTCTGCACCTTCTGAGAATGTAGTCATCACGATCACTGGGCAAAGGGGTCAACTTTCCGTAGACACAGATGCTGTAGAATCAGGTGCTCAATCTATCCTGACCTTTACAAGTGCAAGTTGGAATATTGCTCAGCAGGTAACCATTATCGGTCCACAAGATGATGATGCGAGCAATGAAACGCTCACCTTAACGCATACATCCACAAGTGGAGATGCCAGCTACAATAATTTGACGCAAGCATTGGCGGTGGTGATCACCGATGATGATGAAGAAGATATTGTTGTATCGCCGATTTCAGTGGCTGTAACGGAGGAATTAACGACCTCCTATGAAGTAGCATTGGCATCAGAACCCTTGGCGGATGTTACGGTCCAGATCAGTGGACAAGGCACAACCCTTTCTCTGGATGATGATAATGATCCCAACACGGAATTTAGTTCATTGGTGTATACATCAAATAATTGGAATCAACCACAATCTATCACAGTGACGGCATTATCAGACAAAAATACAGATGATGAGGTAATTCTATTAACGCATACTGCTACGAGTCCAGATGCAGGGTACAACAACTTAGTAAAAGAGTTGGAGATCAATGTGACTGATAAGGATGCAATCGGACTTTCTGCACCTCTCACATTAAGCGTGAATGAGGGAGCGTCAGGGCAGTTTTCTGTATCTCTTTCATCAGAGCCGACATCACAGGTCATGGTCGATATTTCTGGATATCAAGGAACAGATCTTACAGTTGATCCAAGCATTCTGGTCTTTGACGTAGAAAACTGGTCCCAACAGCAGCGTGTGAATGTGGAGGCTGACGAGGATAGTGATACGCAAAACGATGAGTTTGACTTAACGCTGATCGCGAATGGTGGTGGGTTGATCAATGTGATCCATGAATTGTCCGTAATTGTCGTTGATGATGACGAAGGGGCGATCATCATCACTTATGCTACTGATCCATTGCAGATCATTGAAGGTGAAGAGGGGGCGTATTCGGTGACACTTGCATCGGAGCCACTGAGTTCGGTAGAGATCATGATCGGTGGGCAGACATCTGATCTTTCAACGGATGTAAATGCACTTGAAGAGGGGAATCAGTCAAGGATGACCTTCACACAAACGAACTGGAGTGATCCGCAGTCTGTGGTGATCCTCTCTGGGGAAGACGATGATGCACTGGATGAAACGATTACTTTGAGCCATACGTCCTCAAGTACGGATCCAAAATACGATTCTCTTATTGAAGAGCTCACTGTTACTGTGCTTGATAATGAAACGGCAGAGCTTCAAATTATTTCTGCTTTGGATTCATTGATTGTTGATGAAGGAAAAGACGCGACATACCAGATCAGGTTAGGGTCTGCACCTACGAGCTCCGTACGAGTCACCATGATGGGAGAGCGAGATCAACTATTGGTGGATGGTAATTCTGTAGCTGATGGAAATCAAAATTTGTTGGTCTTTACATCGGTGAACTGGAATTCACTACAAAATGTGACCGTAAAGGCACGGCATGATGATGATGCCCGAAATGATACATTGAGGATAGAGCATGTTCTGACAAGCTCAGATTCTGATTATGACGCTTTAATGAAAGAGTTTTTTGTGGTCGTGATTGATGATGAAAAGCCCACACTTAGAACAACGGCCTCTTCCGATAGCCTGAATGTCAATGAGGGAGAATCCTTACCTTTAAGGATCAATCTCAGTACTGAGCCCTCGGCAAATGTGCAAGTAACGACTGAATCGTTTGAAGATTTGACGGTCAACCCCGAAACACAACCTTTTCAGCGGAGAATTGGGATCAAAACCAACCAGTGAATGTGATTGCAGGGAATGATTTGGATGCTGTCAATGATACAGTAACAGTAGTCCTTAGTGCATCGGGGGCTGAGTATGATGAAGTCGTTTCATTGATATCTATTGCGATCATTGACGATGAAACTAGGGAAATCTTTGTAACTCCATTTGATATAGAGATACCCGAAGGTACTTCCTCTCAGATCAAAGTACGGCTCACCTCCGAGCCAACCAGCGATGTCATTGTAGATATTGTGCAAGAGGATGATCTAACTCCAAGCCCATCTTTTTTGACGTTCGCAAGATTAGATTGGGATACGGCTCAGCCAGTCATATTAACAGCCAGAGAAGATGATGATCAGGAAAATGACCGTGAAACGCTTTTGCTTACCGCATCGGGTGGAGATTATGAAGATGTCAACAAAGAGCTTACGATTACTATTGAGGATACGGATGTCGCAGGGATTTCAGTGTTTCCCTCTGTTCTAACGGTTTCTGAGGAGTCAAGCATTGAATTGAGTGCAATATTGAATACGGAGCCGAGTGGGGATGTGAGGTTATTGATCCCCAGTATGGGAGATGTGGTTCCGACTCCTAAAATCCTGACATTTACCTCACGCAATTGGGATGTTCTGCAACAAGTGACATTGACAGCAAGCCATGATGAGGATGAAGAGAATGATCGTGAATTATTAACGATCATCTCTTCTGGTGCCAACTACGGTGGTTACACGCAAGATGTGCTGGTCAATATTGTTGATAATGATCTCTCAACGATTGATCTGACTCCCGATCCTGCTCCATCTGAGGAGGAAGAGACGACTGGAACCATTGAGGAAGGGGAAACAGCCGAGTTTGATATAGTTCTCAGAGAACAGCCCAGTGGAGATGTGGTGGTGGAGATCGCCAGTTCAGACGAGTCTTTGGCTGTGATGCCTTCAAGGCTTACGTTCATGCCCTCCAATTGGAATGTGGAGCAGACGGTGATGATGATTTCCACAGAGGATGACAATGATGAAAATGAGGAAGTGACGGTGACATTAATGGCATCAGGTGGCGGCTATGGCCGATTATCTCAGACCCGTAGATTTACCATCAGGGATCAGACGGCAGTGAGTGTCCAACATTCTGAGAGCCATCCAGTGTCGGTACAACTATGGGGCAATTATCCGAATCCGTTTTCTACGATGACTAATGTTGCGTTTGATTTACCAGAGCCTGCCCAGATTTCATTGATTGTTACAGATTTGCTTGGACGAACCGTCATTCTCATACCTGATCATTGGTATGGAGTCGGCCAACATCAAACTCTGCAGATTCAAGGTGGGGAACTGCCTTCGGGTGTCTATTATTATAGGTTAGATGTTAAGATTGATGGGAAAATTACTGGACATACAAAACCGATGATGATCATCAGATAATCGGGTTAACGAAAAATGAATTTGGAATCTTGACGAGATTGAGAAGGTAGTATGGTCATCATCTGATTACTTCATCCCCTTTTTACAGTCTTATGATGTTAGGTTTGGGAAAATTTGTATTGAATTCATATGGTTGAGCTCACAATTTATAGTCGTCATTGGCGATGTTATCGAGATAGAAGACATTCTAATGATGATCCTTTTCCAGTACTCTCGTATAATTGGACGAGGTAGTAGATTATTGGGTAACATTATGGAATATTCATTCCCTCTTCATTCAGAAAATATAACAACTGAATTGGATAAAAAAATCCTAGAAATATCTCATTTTGTCCTAAATTTATGGAGTTTAAGATTTACGATGGTGTAGTTTAACCCATATTCAAGGGATTTCTAATGGATAATCATTCCAATGAGTCATGGATCTGTTTGAACTAATCATACAATGAATCAAATTTGATGCGCAAGAGCATTTTTATCATTTTACTTGTTGGACTACTTTACCACATGAGTTTTGGTCAATCGGTAGATAACCCAGAAATCATCGCACCTTCATCTGAGGATGACGGTGATACTGCACCACCCACGGAGGTCATTCTATCGGTGGATCGTCAATCAGTTACAGAGGGAGAATCAGTTACTGTCACAGCTACCCTGAATGATGCCTTAGATCAAGCAGTTACGATACCCTTGGACTATCCTACA
>JAPOUL010000166.1 GCA_026708685.1 Bacteroidota bacterium | reverse complement strand
TGATGAAATGTGATAGTTAAGGCACAAGATACGCGCCCGCTTTTCATTAGACCTCACAAGGTTAGGGAATATATACAGATAAAATCCTGCTATTGACTCAGATAATTTGTACAAATTAGGGTGGATCAATCAATGATTATCCCTTGGATGGATGATCTACGGTATTTTATCTTCTTACAGAATTGATTACCCAAGACAATCATGTTTGTTGGAAATTCATACTTTGAGAAATCGATCCCACCATTAACGCGAAATCATTCTCTTCATTCTATTGCATGAACATCATTGGAATGATTATTGTAGTATTCTTGATAGATGCGTGCTCTTCTGAACCATTGTTCTGAATGTAATCATTTCAAATCTTCGGCATTCTGTGACTATATCAATAAGTAATTGTGAACCATCTTGAAAGATGTGTAGATGTTCAATTTGATGGATAGATCATTTTTTAAGCAATGATGCCTAAGAACCGATATGATAGACAAAATCTATCAAATGTATGATCTTCCAGATTGATCAATTTATTATCTGGTAGAGTGATTACGTTGTTCAGCATTGACAATGAATCTTAGGGATGTTTATGGACATATTAAGGTTATTCTACTCCACATCTCCAGTAGATTAAAGAAGCCTAGTTGTAGATCCTGACAGAATTAATCTATTACCAAAAATGACAAATTTTTCTGTCTTCTAGTGAAAGAGTTGAACAGATGATGACTCAATTCTACTACCAAAAGCATACCGTGATGCTTTATCTGATCACGATGTTCATCTTGAATCCATTGGTCACTCATGGGCAAGCTACCGATACCCTTGATCTATGGGGTATACAGACCTCAATATCAGAAGGGAACTCAGAATCCCTCCTCATTCTTGCAGATGAGTATTTAGAACTCGCTTTAATTGATCAACCACGCCGGTATTCTCAATCGCAAGCGTTTTATGTTCTGGAAAATTTTTTCCAATCGTTTCCTCCAAAAGATTTTGAACTTCGTCATACGATAGCCCAAAAAAATCAATGGTGGGTTATTGGGCGATATAAGATCCGTGATGAACGAGAATTACTGCGTATGTATCTTCGTTTTACAAGATCTTCTTCCGAGAATCATCTTGTCTCTATACATGTAGTCCAAATTCCATGATGAAATCTCAACCCACCAGAGTATTCATTGGAATTTCGATAGGAATTCTTCTTCTGATCCTTTTCGCTTGGATTGGACAACAGCTGCATCTTCGTGGGCTTAGTCATGGAACAGAGCTGCGTCAGCAACGATCTACGGAATCTGCAATCAAACTAGTTCAGTCCGATTTTGAACTCATGCAGAGGAAAATGTTGGCGATGGCCTCTGAGGTGGCGACTGTCGTTTTGAAGAATCCCCTTGCATTTGAACAAGTGCCCTCTCCTGCATTAATTCAAGATTTGGAGGAGATCGAAATTTCTGAGCATCAGTCATTATCTGTATTTGATCCCCATATGCAACTGGTCGCATGGCAGGGTAAGAGTCACTCATTAAATCACCCATCAGATGCATCTAATGGGCATTGGGAAATTCTGCGTGATGATCAGTGGAGAGTTACCCTTGCGTTATGGCAAAATGTGATCATCAATGAGGAGCTGGTCGGTACGATTTGCATCACTCAGAACCTTTTCTCAAAAGCACCAGTGCTCAATTCCATTCTCAATGACTATGATATTGTGGATTCATGGAAACGACATACTGGATTGGAAATTCAGGTTTCATACGCAGATACGACGGGTCATCCTAGCCTTCAATCTTTAGATGGTCAGAAACTGGCCTCTTATACGATTGTGGCACCTACGGAATCTACATTCATTGCGTCAACATCAGCATGGTATACCAACTTGATGGTATTGGGTCTCACATTCCTGATCCTGTGGATCATCTGCTACACTTGGTACTGGTATCGCTCAGAGGTTAATTTGTCTCGCTTGACAGTTTTTGTACTCGCATTGAGCGTGGGGAGAGTGGTGTTTCTCCTATTTGAAATTCCGTCAAGATACCAGACAGGAAAGGCACCATTGAGCCCATTATTTGACCCTGTACATCTTGCATCCACCTTTGGTGGAGGCCTCATGCGTTCTATTGGTGATCTTTCGCTCACTGCACTTTGCATATTTCTGATCGGACTTGCCGTTCTTCAGTATGCCAATGTAAACGCAAGATTCCGCGCATACCATGTCAGGAGGCTTCTTCTGTGGATCACCATTCCACTCGCTTTGATCTTTGCATCTATCCTGATGGAGGTAGTTCACGCTAGTGTTCTGGATTCTACGATGAGCTATACAGGGCGTAGTATTTTGATTCCAAGCACTCTTGAACTGACCGTGTATGCTTCTTTGGTCCTGATGACCTTGGGAATTCTCCTCACACTCTCCACCATGATGTATAGGGGATTTAGGATGAAGCCCGATCGTGTGAGCCTCATTGCTTTGGGGGTTGTGACAATTATCCTGATTCTTGTTTTTCACCATCTTCAATGGTCCCTCTGGATTCACAGCGTCGGCTTGATCGGTGCTTGTGTGTACATTTCATCGGGAGCTGAAAAAGTTGGTGCCTATGACTGGCTTGCAATCAGGCGGTTAATCCCTGGTGCCTTGGCAGTTTGTTTATTATTGTATCCTGTTTATTATCAGGCCTTGGAGCACCGTAAGCAGGACAGAGTTGAGTATGCGGCTTCAACATTCGGAGGAACAGTAGGAGGTAGCGATGTTTCAGTGGGGGTACAGGAAGTCATTCAAGAGGTCTTGCAGAGCGCTCAGCACCTTGAAATGATTCAATCGATCGAAGAACTTGAGAGTGAAGCTAGAAATGTACTACGTGGTTCTCTTTTGGGATCTCTGGGAGCATATGATGCCAGCATTTCGTTTTTAACCTCTGATGGAGAAGAAATTCATACGACTGGTCAAGTTTCCATTCTTTCACCTGATATGAAGGAACAACTTCTGCAGGATCTGAGCAATCAGCTGGAAGATCAGGGGAGAAATCATATACTTATAGGATCACCAATCATGGGGCTTCATCAAAATCAGTATGCTGGATTAGCCGCCTTGGGCGATCGATGGATTCTTGTTCAGGCACAACCCCATATTATCCATGAAGAGGCAAATACTCCAATGCTGAGGGTGTTGCTGTCGTCAGATGACTTAGATCTCTATAAGGATCTTTCTCTCGCTTCTTTCAGAGATAGAAAATTGGCTCATACATTCGGGAGAAGGTTTACCAAATATCGCTTGGAACCAGACGTTGCCGAACACTTGACCCATCATGCCTCATTCTGGACTACAGAATCTGTGGGTGGTGGCAGAGACTATCGTACCTATTATCTCCACAGAAGCGAAGACATAGTAGCCGCACGAGTTGCTGTTGACGGTCCGTTTGATCACCTTTACTATCTACTGCGATTCGCAGTTGGCGGCCTGATTCTTGGTATTCCATTCTATGTGGTTGGGTGTATTCTTCGGTTACGAATAGGGATCCTTCCACGGCAGCACTTCAGGTATCAGGATAAAGTGATGAATGCATTCTTTTTGCTTGCCGTCATTGCGGTTATTCCTGTTGGAATTGCTGGATACAATGTAGTGACTGAGGAAAATGAAAAAGCTGTTCAAAGTTGGCTTCGTCAACATCTTGAGCGTGTCGAGTCCTCCCTGATTGGTGACGGACGCTCTGGAAAGAATAGTGTGGAAGTATTGGAACGCAGTAACATTGACTCGCTCTCAGCCCGGGTAGGTTTAGATTTGAATGTGTATCAGGAAACGCAATTAATCTCATCAAGTCGTCAACAACTTGTTGAAGACAGAATTGTTGATCAGCGACTTCCTGCCCAGGCATACAGTGCAATTTATGGAAATGGGGAGCAGTTTACCTTTGTCAATCACACATTGGGCGATTTTGAGTATACTGCAGGGTACAGGGCGATACTGGATGAAACTGGGGATCCAGTCTATGTACTATCGGTGCCCGATTTGCCAGAAGCAGATCGGATTCAGGAAGAACGTGCACGAACACTAGCCTACCTCTTTGGAGCGATGCTTGGGCTTGGGGTTTTGGTCATGTTTACCAGTTCATTACTCTCACGCGCATTAGCTCGGCCTATTGCAAGGCTACAGCAAGGAATGGAGGAAGTGGCACAAGGTAAATTTGAGCAGGTCCTGCCTGTGAAATCACGCGATGAAATCGGAGCACTCGTCACGACCTTCAATACCATGCAGGGGCAGCTATCGGAGAGCAGACAAAAGATTGCGGCCCAAGAGCGGCAGTTGGCGTGGCGGGAAATGGCCAGACAGATAGCGCACGAAATCAAGAATCCATTGACTCCGATGAAGTTGGCGATACAGCATCTTCAGCGGTCGTTTGAGGACAAGGATGATTCAAGATTCAAGAAGTTATTTCAGAGTACCACAGCATCATTGATCGCCCAGATTGATTCACTTGCTCATATTGCGAACGAGTTTTCTTCGTTTGCTCGTTTTCCCAGTCGTCAGGTGGATACATTTGACGTACGTACGGTCATTCATGAGTCCTATACTCTCATGAAGGCGGAAGCATCCTCTGAGATTGCCATGGATGTACAGATCTCTGATGAACCATTAATCGTACGAGGGGATGCGAGTGAATTACGTAGGATGTATATCAATTTGATCAAAAATGCTCTTGAAGCGGTTCAGGAAACGGAAAAGGCAACGGTCAGGATAACGGCTATATCAGATGGAGATCAGGTCATTAGCAAAGTCATTGACAATGGAGGAGGAATTCCAGAGCAAATGAAAGATCAAATCTATGAGCCGAATTTTTCAACCAAAACCAGTGGTGCAGGACTTGGTCTTGCAATTGCAAAGCAGGCGGTAGAACTGTCGGGTGGGCAGATCAGCTTTAAAACTCAACTTGGGCGGGGAACGACGATGAAAATAATTTTACCGCTTCATCAAAGCGAGTCAGTCTGAATCAAGAATTTACCCTTGACTGAAGTCCCGAAACCCAAAGTAGTGGAGGACATATTTGATTTTAGCAGCTTTCCCAGGCCCAAATCCAGGCATGGCCTTGATTCGCTTCTCAATCACTTCAATCACAGCATCATCATTCCACATTTTTTCAGGTTTTCCGCTATAATGATCAACGATAAAGCGGGCAACCTTCTGGGTTGTATCGGCCATCTTGTTGGAGAAACGATGCACTGCAGGGGGCTCAGCAAAGACATCCCGAAGTTCTTCCTCATTCATCTCAGCGATCAAGGCCAAGTCAAGATGTCCAATACGGTCATGCAATCGTTTCGCACCTGTGAAAGCAACTTCGGCACGAACACGCTGATCAAAGAGGAGCCCCAAAATGGCAGCGGTAGGGCTGGCAGCGATGAACGCATCTTCGCTAGCATCGCCAGTCAGCGTACCAGAGTCGGCGAATCTCTCCATCATTCGGCCCAAGCCGCCACCGACACTGCTAAAGTCAATTGGTTCAAAATTCATGATGATTAAATGTTGCTTTTAAGTTCCCAAGTAGTACCATCAGCACCGTCTTTGAGTTCAATGTTCATTTCAAGAAGTTGATCACGAATTTGATCCGCGGTTGAGAAGTCTCGAGACTGCCGGGCGACTGAACGTTTTTTGATCAACTCGTCAATCTCTGCAGCATCTAACCCATTATTTGGTGGTACTTGTCCTATAGATCTACTCAGATTCAACTGGGATAATGGAGCATTTTCCGCCTCTTTGGGAGTCGGATCAACGATCCCTAATATCCGCGAGACTCCCTCCATGAATTCATACGCTTGCATACCCACAACATCCTTGTACTTCAGGATGGTACGAACGCCATCCAGAGCATGAGCAATTGCCAAGGGAGTATTCAGATCATCCAATAATGCACGCAGAATCATCTGGAGTTTTTCTTGTACGTCGTCTTGAATGTGACCGAGTCCTTCTTTTCCCTGATTTTTCGCCTCCAGAGCAATGCTATACGCTTGGTTGAGACGACCAATATGTCGTTCAGAGTCTTTGAGCGTGGAAAAGGTGAAATTAAAGGGTTTACGATACTGACCGCTGATCAAGGCTAGACGCACTGCGAGTGGAGTGACACCACGGTCTTGGACCAAGTCTCGCACGGTGAAAAAATTACCCGTACGTTTTGCCATTTTTTGTCCTTCTACCTGAAGGAAACGGGTATGAACCCAATGTCGTGCAAAGGGGACTCCAGTCAGTGCTTCAGCCTGGGCAATTTCGCACTCATGGTGCGGGAAAATGAGATCTTCGCCGCCAGCATGGACATCAATTTGATCTCCCAGATAGGCCTGTGCCATGACAGAACATTCAATATGCCATCCAGGAAACCCCCATCCCCATGGGCTATACCACTGCATCAAGTGATTCTCATCTTTCTTCCACAGAGCAAAATCTCGGGGATCCTGTTTTTCAGGATCTACAACGACATCTCGTACGGCATGCTCCAGGGCATGAGCAGCTTTGTTGCCTGACAGTTTTCCATACTCTGGGAATTTACTGACAGAAAAGTAAACACCCGAAGAAGTAGTGTACGCTATCCCTTGATCAAGCAATTGTTCAATGACCTGAATCTGTTCACGGATGTGTTCTGTGGCACGGGGCTGTACATCTGGGGGCAATAGATTAAGTTGATGCCAATCAGCTTGCAAAGCATCTGAATAATAGCGGGCCAGATCCCATACGTTTGCAAATCGGGTCCCTTCGGTGGATCGCAGAGCCCGTGCCATACGATCCTCGCCAGAGGCATCCATGGTGTCATCATTGGTCAGATGACCGACATCCGTAATATTGGTGACATACGTCGTTTTCCATCCGAGTTCACGAGCGGTCCGGAGAATTAAATCAGCAGTCAGGAAGGATCTGAAATTGCCGATATGAGCATACGAATAGACTGTAGGACCACAGCTATAAAAACGCAGATGATCCCTTTCAATGAGCGTCAGGGGCTCAACCTTGCCATGGAGAGTATTAAAAAGGCGAAATTCTTGATTCATGGATCTGACATGCAAGATCGTTGTACGTCATGACGGTTCCAGTGTGCCACTGAGAACATGCTGAATTCCACGATTCAAGATTTGGTTCAGCCGGGTATACACTGCATCGGTAAACCCTGGAAAATCATCCAACGAGATTCCCCATAGATCCTGACTCGACATGACTTCATGCACAAAACCAGAGATGAGATGCTCTTTTTTGGGCCACCAATGAAGAAATTGTTCGGCATGATCATCATGGATGGGAAGGCGAGAGTCATGATAGGTCGTATAGATGATGCCATCCGACTGTGAATCCCCTCTCATAAAGAGAAGCCATGCGGCAATACCGACGGCAATCCGTTGGGGAGGAGATCCATCGGGGTATCTATGATAATAATCAAGAACGGTTGGTACAACACGGTATCGAAGTTTTGTGGTGGATTGGAGTGTAATATCAATCAGTCGATGATGGATGTAAGGGTTGCGCCAACGCTGAAGGACTTCATCAATATAGGGAGGTACGGTATCAGGATCAACGGGTAAAATGGGTCCGATTTCGGTTCGTAGCAGAGATTCAATATACTGACTGACGGTCGGGTGCTTCATGGCATCCAGTACGGTCTGACATCCAGCGAACAGTGCAACCGGTACAGATAAGGTATGTCCGCCGTTGAGGAGTCTAATTTTTCTGATCCGGTAGGGCTCAACATCAGGGGTAAGGACAATGCCATCCTGATGTTTTAAAAACCCTAATCGTTCACGCAGGTCATCATTGGCCTGAATTGCCCAGAGCCGATAGGGTTCACAGACAGTGAGAAGTTCGTCACAATAACCCAATGTTTCATAAGCAGATTCAAGCTCCTGCTGATCTGGAAGCCCGGGCACAATTCGATCCACCAACGTATTACAAAATACTGTAGAGTGCTGCAACCAATCAAGGAATTTTTCTCCCAGATTCCATCGATTTGCTTGCTCAACAACCAGATTGCGGAGAAGATCACCGTTCTGGTCAATCAGTTCACAGGGGAGAATCACCAGTCCTTTGGATAGGGCATATTGAAAGGATTCTCCGCGAGCGTGCAAGAGTGT
Source organism: Bacteroidota bacterium (assembly GCA_026708685.1). Classification (GTDB taxonomy): domain Bacteria; phylum Bacteroidota; class Rhodothermia; order Rhodothermales; family Bin80; genus Bin80. The sequence continues at coordinate 13,892 of JAPOUL010000166.1, read as the reverse complement.
ACAAAGTCTTCCAGGATATGATTGAGGTGAAGAATGAAGATCATGATCAACCAGAGAGAGTCCAATCTCAGTGGTATTCGAGATCACCGCTTCAAGGTGAGGACTCCGAGCGAGATCTACAATATCGATCCATTGCGAGCTTGCTGAAAGGACCCGACTGACGGCTTCTACCGTGTGTAAAGTATTGATCAATCCATCGGATCCATAGCCTCGGGTCCAAAGAGTATATCGTCCTTGTTGCTGATTAAAGAGTTGGGCTCGTCCGCTGGGAGTTGAAGCGATCATTGCGATCTTTCCCTGATAGGTTTTTGCTTGGATGGCTTCGTCAACAAAGCCATCGGCAAATGCTCTCAAAAAACGCCCAGTCCCAAACTGAAGGATGGTTTCAGTCACGGTGATATGATATTCTAATCAAGAAACAGGTCTGGTAGCCACATGCTTAATTCAGGGACATATGTGACCACCATGAGTGCTATGATCATAGCGATAAAGAAGGGTAGCAGTGGTCGAGTAACCTCTGATATCCTCGTTTTGGCCACTCCGACCCCCACAAAGAGGACACTTCCCACGGGTGGTGTACACAGTCCGATACATAGATTCAGTACAATGATAATTCCAAAATGAATTGGATCAATTCCCAGTGATACGGCAATGGGCAAAAAGATGGGAGTGAAGATGAGCACGGCTGGGGTGATATCCATGAAAATACCCACACAAAGAAGAATCACATTGATCATGAGCAGAATGACGATTCCATTATCGGTCATTGCCAGGAGTGATTCAGTGAGCTGTTGGGGGATATTCACATAGGCCATGATCCAAGACATCCCAACCGAGGTTGCAACCAAGAGAAGCACGACTGCGGTCGTTCCACTGGCATCAACAAGGATCTGAGGCAGATCACGAACGGTGATTTCTCGATAGATCAGTGCAAGGACAAGAGCATAGAGTACAGCGACAGCAGCAGCTTCAGTTGCCGTAAAGAATCCAGCCACAATTCCTCCCATGACCACGATCAGGAGTGTGAGACTGGGCAACGCATCCAAAAACTTCCACAAGACATGTTTGACTTTGACGGATTGAGAGGCAGAATACTTTCGTCGTAGTGCAACCACTCCTGCAACGACCATTAGAGAAAGTCCAACCAAGAGACCAGGCAGATAGCCAGCCAGAAAGAGTGCTGCAATGGAAACCCCTCCACTTGCAAGGGAATAGACGATGAGGATGTTGCTCGGTGGGATCAGGAGACCGGTCGTCGCTGCGGTGATATTGACTGCGGCCGAATAATTGCGATCATATCCATCTTTGTCCATTTCAGGACTCATGATTCCTCCAACGGCGGATGCAGCAGCAACCGCAGATCCGGAGATGGCTCCAAAAAGAGTAGAGGCAAGAATATTGACATGTGCTAATGCACCAGGAAGAAATCCTAACAAGGCCCGAGCAAAATCAATCAATCGTCTAGCCATCCCACCCTGATTCATGATTTGCCCTGCAAGAATAAAGAATGGAATCGCCAGAAGTGCAAAACTATCCAGGCCAGTAGCAATGCGCTGGGCTTGGGTGGTAAGGGCGGGCCATGTTCCCATGGTGATGAGCATCGTTGCAAGGGTGGCAAGTCCGATGCTATAGGCAATGGGAACTCCTAAAAGGAGCATTCCAACAAAGGAAATAACAAGGACAAGAACTTCAATGACTTCCATATTTGAGTTCTTTAATTTCGGAGAAGAGATCAAGGCTTGCATACCATGCAATGAAGAGTCCACTCAAGGGGACGGCAAGATAGACATATCCTAAGGGAATCTGAAGGCTGGCGGAGGTTTGTCCAAGTGCAAGCATTACCCATACTAGGCGTAACCCACCTGAGAAAAGGGCAGTGACAGCAAACACAATGATCAGTGATTCAATAATGATTCGCAGAATATGAAGACGGCGGCCACTGAGTGCCCCAGGTAGCAGGTCAAGGTTGAGATGCATGCGGCGTCCAGCGGCGTATGCAGCTCCAATGAGCCCTACCCAGATCATCAAGTACCGTGCCAGTTCCTCGGTCCATGAACTTGGATTTTCTAAGATGAAACGGGTAAACACTTGCCAAAGCACATCCAAGACGAGGAACGCCATGAGCAGGGCTACAAAGGTGGATAAGAACCGATCCAATACCTTACGTGAACGTGTCATGCAATCAGATCTCTTTATTGATCAGCAACCTCCTGAGGTGAGCAACCGCTCAGAGAATCGCAAGGAGTGGTTGTAGAACGAATTTCTTCAATGAGGGCGTAAATTTCAGGCATATCCAGATACTCATCGTATAGATGTGCAACTCTCTCTGCGAAGGGAGCCTTGTCAGGGTAGATGATTTGTACTCCTGCTTCCTGAACTTTTTCAAGGGCTTCGTCGGTAGCTGCTTTCCAAAGAATTTTTTGATATTCGGCAGACTCATCAGCAGACTGTTGAACCCATTCTCTCTGTATAGGCGTGAGTTGATCCCAAATGATGGTACTGATTAGCAGTACATCGGGGAGCCCGGTATGCTCATCAAGGGAATAATACTTGGAGACTTCATAATGACGGGATGTATAGAATGAGGGAGGATTATTCTCTGCACCATCAACGACTCCTTGCTGGAGTGATGTATAGATCTCACCCCATGCAATGGGGGTAGCAGAACCGCCAAGACTATTGACCATTCTTACTTGGGTTGCACTTTCGAGGGTACGAATCTTAAGTCCCTCTAAGTCACTTGGAGAGTAGATGGGTTGATCAGTCGTATAAAAACTACGACTTCCCGCATCATAATAGGCTAAACCACGTAACCAGTAGGGTTCACTGGAAAGCAAAATTTTTCGTCCAGCAGGACCTTCAAGAGACGCGTGACGGTGCATTTCATCCCGAAATAGATAAGGTAAGCTGAGGACTTTATACTCATCTGCAAATCCTTCAAGGACGGCAGATGCGACTTTCGTCATTCCAATACTTCCAAGTTGAAGTAACTCTAATAACTGACGTTCGGTCCCCAGCTGCTGACTGGGATAAATTTGGATTCGTAGTGTTCCAGCCGATAAACTGTCAAGGCGTTGTTGCATGAACACCATGGCTTGATGAACTGGATGGCTGGTATCAAGGCCGTGACCTAGTTTAATCACATCTAAATCTCCAGTGCGGTTACAACCCGCTAAGAGAAGAAACACGAAGACGAATAAACGACCAAGCATGATGATTGGATTAGGATGAATGATCAGAACAACTTAGAAAACCCATATTGCTTTTTCTGGATCTATTGCAAAAATAGGGGAAAGAGTAATAATAATCAACACAAATGAATTAGAATCATGAATTACTCATGGATTGGGAGACAGGTGATCAATGATGTGATCAATATTGTTGAGTTGGCGATGTAGTTCCTTGCGAATACTCACACAGTTCTCCAAAGAGTGGCTTTGTTGCAATTGCTGAAGCGGAGTGTGAGCATACGTATTTCGCAAATGATTGATGGAATCCCTGTTACCATTTGTAAAGAACTCCTTGAAAATTTGTTTACGGTCACCAAAATCTTTGTTCATGAATCCGAGCATTTTGTTTACTATCCTACATCTGGTATAGGTGTCATATGATTTTGATAAAAATTGACTGCTCATATGCTGTGAAAAATCATCAATGTTCGTCGGAAAATCTTCAAACCTTTGATTGGCACTCTCCGCCCGTTTCTGAACAATACTTTCTTTGAGATAAAGCATCAATGTTTCCTTGTGATCATCAGAGAGTCCAGTCCATATCTTGTGATAGATATCATTAAGTTTTTCGTCAAATTCACTGACTTCCTCCATCAATAAACCACGGACACGCTTGATGGTATGTTCCTTGTTTAATAGACTATTAGCGACATCTTGAAATTTCTGGATCAAGAAGTCTCTCTGTGCAATGTATACACCGTCCAGTTGTGCGTCATATGCCGCTTGTAATAGGACTTCAAGAGGACTTGAAGAGTAAAAGATGACGGGCAGATACACATGTTTCGTATTACGAATAAGATCGACTAATTTTGCTCCATCCATGTCTTCCATCATATAATCAACTAACAGAATATCAAGATCAGGATTGCTTAAGTGCTCACTTAACAAATCGTCGATTGACTGGTCTTCTGAATTCGTAAGGGGTGAGATATTAGCATAAATTCCAAAATCTTCAAGAAATTCAGTAATACTTCTTTGGTCTTCTTCAATGGAATCAAGATCATCGTCAATCCAAAGAATATTATAGGTAAGTTTCATGTATGATCAAACTCAATTGTAATTTTTGCTCCACGATGTGTAGCGTTAGAAATCTTAATCGTCCCCCCAAGATCCTGAATAATCCTCTGCGAATGATTCAGCCCAATTCCTGCACCTGAAGTTGTAGAGATACCTTTTTCGAAAAGATCTGAAGGTGCAAAGCGATCCGTTAATCCGTTGCCATCATCTACAAATTCTATCATTGTTTTCTCGGGTTGATTCAAAATTCTCACATTCACCGTTTTAGCACCAGCTTTACCAGAATTTACCAGTAAATTATCAATGAGTACAGTCACCTCTATGGGGCGAAACGCTTTGATGAGTTGCACTGAGTTTTCATTAGTGAATCTCATTTGCAGGTTCCAAGCCGATAGAATTTCTTTATAATTTTCAAGGTACTCTTGAATAAATTGGATTAGATCTTCCTTAACCTTGTTGGTCATCAGGTCAAAATCGGCTTTCAAGGCTAGCTTCGTAACGTTTCGGATACGATTGATCTCGAAAATACCTGATTGTATAATTTCAAATAAATCTTCCTTTGAATATTTTGATGGATCTTTGCGTACCCTCCTTGCTGTACCATCAAAGTGTTTCCATAGGGAACCTGCAATTAAGTTAATTTGGTGGTGGAGTTGTAACATACGATTTTGATCAATATTACTTTCAAATTCGGCAAATAAACGGCGCTTTTGTTCGGTAGCTAACTTCTTCTTCGTTGCCGATTCTTTTTTTTCCAGTTCCACAGTGGTTTGCTCTTTTGCAGCTAATTCCTTCGCTTGACGACTGATAAATTCTGAAAGATTGCGTTTTTCATGTGGTTTAATGGTATCAATAGAGGTTCCAGAAAACTTTTTTTCCAATCGTGTAACTAGTTTCTGATAGTCTTCTGTTTCTTGATGTGCAATCTTCGAAAGATGTGGGAGATTAATACTCAGCTCTTTTATGTTTTCAACGGAGGAGCGCAGTTGAATTATGGAGTCAATGGTCTCAAACACAGGTCGATTGGTTTGTAAGTATTCAACCTCTCCTGCAATCAATTTCTCGTCAGAGATGTCGGTTCTTACAATTCTGTCCCAGTCAAGCCCATCAACTACAAATTTTTCCAGTTTTCGCATGATTTTATGGAATAAGCCAAACTGCATTTTACCATCAAGTGACGAAGGCACATCTGCCGCAAAGGATGTAAGTTGGTGGTAAGCCTTATTCTGAACCAACCCTTCTCTACTTGACACTGGAATAAATAGATCCTCATGATCACTCACTTTAATGAAGCCAACAAGATCCCGGGTACCAAAAAAGCGCTTCTGTCCTTGTTGCCGGCGTCGATCAATGCTGAGCCAATCATCCCCCTCTGATCCATAGGGAAATACTCTGAAACTATTCAAGAATAGAAAAATTGACCCATATTGAACAGAATGGTAGCCAGTATGACGTTTGAAGAAAGCCTTAGCAGGCTGATTAAGGAAGTAGATTATTGCTTGAATATTCTTGAGTTGGGGATATGTGTTTTTCTCAGTAGATCTGAAAATATAGTCACCATCGTGTCGGAGTGATATATGAATTTCATTGCCTTCCTCATCTATTTCGGCTTTGATGGATGATGTTCGAAAATCCAGCTCTTCAAAAATCTTGTTTTCAATTGGAGCATTGATTTCATGATCATCATCAAATCCATGGTGATGAAGTTGAACTTCAAATCGTTTTTCGGGAGCGATCACAAACCGCTCTAACTCTCGTCTTAATGACTTGAGTTTGTCCTCGCTCCACTCCGACCTTAGATGACTAATAGCTAAGACAGTACCGTGATCAAAGGGTTCAAGGTTGGTGAACTGTTGAAATTGTAGGGGAGTTATGTACCGAGCCACCGTCTCAATATGACCAATTTCTACGTCACGGTCGTCTTGCTCAAAATCTGGCCAGTTGATTTCTAATGTAATGTATCGATCGTCTTTAGCTTTGGTATAAAGATTGAGTTTTTTACCAAGCCGATCACACGAAAATCGGCCAATTCCTTTGTTTCCTGCATAGGCTCCGCCATCCAGAGGATTCGCATTCTTTCGAACAGAATATGCAATATTCAGCCATTTATAGCGGATATCCTCCATAGACATCCCCTCTCCATGATCAGAGATATATAAAATGTCTGATTCACGAAATTCAATGGATACAGAATCAGAATCTGCATCTCTGGAATTCTTGATGAGCTCAATCATTGCAATATTATCATTGTTAATGAGACCGCGTCCTATGATGTCTTTCAAACGCGCATGTGCAATAAATTTGAGATTCATGGATTCATTCATGAGACCAACAAATGGTGTAGAGTTTCACCTATTGCTTCGGCCATCAGAGGAGGAACGGCATTACCAACCTGCGTATATCGGGGGCATTCATACTTACGACGATGCCCTCCAGTAGTGTACTTTCCTTCAAAATGAAACCAGTCTGGGAAAGACTGCAATCGCGCATTTTCGCGAACGGTCAGGACTCTTGGCTCATTATAATGGATCATATCATCAGGTATGGTTGTAATAGTTCTTGCCAATTTTTCAGGATGCAATGGAGTAAGGGTTTGTTTTTTCAATCCAAATTTTTCACGATCCTGTTTAGACAAGCGGACACCTTTCGGACATTCGTTCAAAATTCTCTGAAAACGAGAGCGGATTTCTTCTCTGTGATTGGCAAGCCGTAGGCTATTTGGCTCAAAATTATCTTGAACACCTTCACGCATCAACTTCTGATAGGTGGTTACACAATTTTGCTCATCATATCTAATCTGCATGTAACTGGAGGAGTCAACACTCGGTTTTAATGTTTGTTTGGTAATTTCCAAATCACTAATTGCTTCATGCACCACAGTTTTATGTCCAGTAAGTCCTCTCAACTCTCGAAAGCGATGAAGTACATTCTTTAAGGAATCAAAGGGATTATTCAATAACTTAGGTAAGTCACCTCTGATGGCAATCAGGAAGTAACGATAGCGCATCTGGGGCACTCCAAAGTCCGAAGCATTGAGCATGGATGAATAGACTCTGTATCCATGATCTGAACAAGATTTGAGAACATCTTGAATCATTGTAGAATAGGCTAGACTCTTGCCATGGAATTTCATTTGGATTCCTTTGACATTTTCCAACAACAATAACTTTGGCTGAACGATTTTAACCAGAGTAATATAATGTTGCGTCAGTTCATTTCTAGGATCATCAGGATTTCGGAGCCCCGCCAGAGAAAATCCTTGACATGGAGGACCACCAGCAATCAAATCAATCATTCCTCTGAGCTCCTTGAGTTGCGAGGAATACTTATTGAGTAAGTCTTGGGTAGTCATAGCACTGGAAGGTAGCCAGGAAGGCCATTTAAAGAGCATTTTAGAATCTTCTTGACAAAAATTACGATGAAACGTTTTAAATGCATCTTCTGATTTTTCAATAGCAAAAACGCCATTCCAACCAGACTTGACAAGTCCAAGTGAGAGTCCACCACAACCAGCGAAAAGATCAATGAAATTATTTTGAATCATAACATCAGGGAGTCAAAACATAAAGATTACAGTATCCCCCAATGGGTCGAAAACTGAGTAATCTTTAAGAACCATGATCATTGAGGAGTTTTTCGGAAGATGATTTCCACAAAGTTAAGATCTTTTTATGACTCTGACAGAGAATATATGATAATGCTTGATTTATCGTTAAGGTATTTGATCCTTTGTCCATCAGAAATTAAAGAAAACCAAGGATGATCGTCTGGATTATACTTGTTTAGGAGAATCATTTTCCATGATAATAGATGTGGAGATTGGATACCTATCCTAACGATCTGTCTTGATGGTTCCCATAGTAATAGGGCATTTGTGATTATTGATGAATAAAAAAATACAAGAAGATGATCAAAAGTGCGAAAGATTTAGGAATATGTTTAAGCAATCAACTGTTATCAGGTTTGCTCTCAACATATTCACCAACAATCATTAACTTTCCATAGAAATCATAATTGAGATACTCAACCACCGAGTATGTTAATTTGATCTAGCTATAAGTGCAAATTACGGATGATATGATTAGACGAGACATGATTCCCCGTGGCTTACAGAATCTTCTCATTGAGAAGATAAAGTACTCCCCAGTGATTCTGATCCATGGACCCCGTCAATGTGGAAAGACAACCTTAGCCGAGCTTGTGGGAAAATCACAGGGGTACTCTTATTTCACGATGGATGATCCTGATACTAGAAATCATGCTCAATCAGATCCTAAGGGGTTTGTTGGTAACATTCAAACCCCTATGATCATTGATGAAATTCAGATGGCTCCAGAACTTTTTCGAGTCATTAAAATGAGAGTAGATGAAGATCGGATCCCTGGACGGTTTATCTTGACTGGTTCGACCAATCTACTCCATGTACCAGATTTAGCAAATTCACTGACGGGTAGAATGGTAGTGCTACATCTCTATCCGTTATCTCAACATGAGATTGGCCAATTCCATGCATCTGCATTTTTGGAACGGTTATTTGCAAAGGATTTTCAGACTCAACACTACTATGAGCCTCTCGGTGTAGATCTTATAAATCGAATGGTTAGCGGTGGATATCCAGAAGCACTTAAAAGTCCCTCTGATCAAGCACGGACATCCTGGTATCGTAACTATTCTCAGGCACTCATTCAACGGGATGTTCTTGATTTGGAGAAGGTTCAATCAATGGATGTCATCCCAAAACTATTTACTGTTGCTGCGAATCTATCAGGGCAACTTCTCAATATGGAAGATATTGCATCCAAGTTGCAGATGAGTAAAAGAACGGTGAGGGATTATCTCACATTATTGGAACGTCAATTCCTCATTAATCGACTTCCACCATGGTTCAGCAATCGTATGAAAAGGCTGACCAAAAAACCAAAAATCCACATTGGAGATAGTGGATTAGCATGCACATTGCTCCGCATTGGATCCGATTCTTTACAAAACAATCGCTCACAGCTTGGACATATTCTGGAGTCTTTTGTCGTTGAAGAGTTAAGGCGGCAGGCTAGTTATGATACTCAACATTATGAATTTTACCATTATCGCGATACCGATGATGATGAAGTAGATTTGCTTGTGGAATTAAGTTCATTTGAACTAGGTGCGATTGAAGTCAAAGCTTCATCTAAGGTTGTTCAATCTGACTTCAGTGGATTACGAAAAATTAAATCAGTTGAAGGAGACCGGCTCAAGGTTGGCGTATTGCTTTACGACGGAGAACGATGTTCATGTTTTGGAGATGGAATGTATGCTGTTCCACTTCGTCTGCTATGGGAAAATCCAAAGTAAAACAATACAATTCGTCTTTATTGGACACATACATAGGATAAAACTCAATGATGCAATGTTAAAGAACATCATTTTGTGAAAATTTGCCATACATCATTTATCTTTATTTTAAAATTCATGAATGAACTGAGTTACATCATTTGGGCAGAAGTGCTAATGATGTAGTTATTTCATCTTAATCAAAATAACCTATTGATTCATGAGAGAATTTCTTGATCAAAGCTTTCTCCTGAAAACCATTGCAGCAGAAATTCTATACCACGAGTATGCTGTAGAGATGCCAATCATTGATTACCACTGCCACCTCTCGGCAGAGGATATTGCTACCGATCGGCGTTTTCAAAATCTAACGCAAGCATGGTTGGAGGGCGATCACTATAAATGGCGTGCAATGCGAATGAATGGTATAGAAGAGCAGTATTGTACCGGGGGTGCAACGGATCAAGACAAGTTTGATGCATGGGCAAAAACGGTTCCTTACACCATTATGAACCCTCTTTACCATTGGACACATTTGGAACTGCTCCGATATTTTGAGATCAAGAGAATCTTGAATCCAACTACTTCTCAGAGAATCTATCAAACGGGCACTGAGCTTTTACAAACATCTCAATATAGTTGCCGTGGACTACTTGATCAAATGAATGTCCATGTTGTGTGCACGACCAATGACCCTGTAGAGAATCTGTGTGCACATATCTCCATGAGTAAAGAGCAAATGGGGCTCACCGTTGTTCCGGGATTCCGTGCTGACAGGGCTTCTCAGATCATGAATCCAATCTCTTGGCGGAGGTACATGTCAGATCTTGGTGCATCTGCTCAATTAAATATTGAATCTCCAGAGGGTTTATTAGAAGCGTTGCAGAAAAGACATGATTTTTTTGCTGAGAATGGATGCATGGTTAGCGATCATGGAGAAGAGCAGATTTTTGTAGAAGAGTATTCATCATCTGATATTCAACGCATTTTTGATTCAACGATGGCAGGACATCCGCCAACATTTCAGGAGACTGCGATCTTCAAAAGTTGGTTGTTGTATGAATTAGCCAAGATGGATCACGCGGCGGGATGGACACAGCAGTTTCATTTGTCAGCCATGAGAAATAATAACTCGCGTGCACCAGGGCCGGACACCGGCTATGATTCAATAGGTGATTTTGCGATTGCGCTGGGAGTTTCGCGTTTTCTAGATCGGTTGCATAAAGATGGTCAATTAGGCAGAACCATTTTGTATTCTGTGAATCCCGCCCATAATGAGGTTTTAGCATCCATGTGTGGTAATTTCTGCGAACATCCGATTCCAGGGAAGATTCAGTTTGGAACTGCATGGTGGTTTATGGATCAGATTGATGGAATGGAAAGACAGATCACTGCCTTTGCGAATATGGGTTTGATTAGTCGTTTTGTTGGCATGTTGACGGATTCAAGAAGTTTTCTGTCGTTTCCAAGGCATGAGTATTTTCGTAGAATTCTATGTAATATGATAGGAACACAGGTTCACAACGGTGAACTCCCCTATGACTTGCCTTGGCTTGGCAAGATCATACAAGATATTTGTTACAACAATGCCCGTGATTTTTTCCGTTTCCTGATAGATTCTAATAGTAGTGAATCCGATCAATTGATGGAATCTAAAATCGCCACAGCATCGTCGGAACCGTTCCAATGATTACGATCAATATAGTAAGTGAATGGACAGAAATGATGAGTACTGTATAAGCGATTCATGTTTTCCAAGTAGGATGTGTGTTTTCTAAGTTGTTGAATTAGCTTCAAATTGGTATATTTGCATTTCCATCAACTGAACCATTGCATTCTATTTGATTGGTACTGCATTTCAAGAGTGTACTCATCATCTATTGATCTTTAAACCCCAATTAACAAATAATGGGAAGCTCGAAAAAGAAACAGCGTGAAATTGAGCACTATACGCATCAGGGCAAGGAGCGTGTGAATAACCCACCGGTCGGTCTGGTAACCCCAGAAACTGACGGTGTAGAGGATAGGAAGACGTATAGTCATGATCCCCATATAGATCCCCAACTTGAGTGGGCTGGCAAAAAAGAGCGTACATCCTTTGAAATTCCTACGGTGTCACTTCATGTTCATGAGCGGATAGATCCGCACACCGTCATTGATTCTGTACGCAAACGCTCCGATGATAGTCAGCAGCTCTCTCTGTTTGATGCACCCGAAGAGAACCGATCGTATCACCAAGCGATTGAATTTTATAAACATCGACAGAATTGGACGAATCGATTAATTGCAGGAGACAGTTTGCTGGTGATGAACAGTTTGTTAGAGAAGGAAGGATTAGGTGGCAAAGTGCAAACCATCTATATGGATCCACCCTATGGGATCAGATATCGTTCAAATTTTCAGCCGTTTGTAAGTGAGCAAAGTCCAACTGGTGGCGATAAAGATCAAAATCTTACATCTGAACCAGAACAGATACGAGCATTTCGTGATACATGGGAACTTGGGATTCATTCCTATCTGACCTATCTGCGTGATCGTCTACTATTCGCAAGAGATTTATTGCATGAAAGTGGAAGTTGCTTCGTGCAGATTGGTGATGAAAATGTTCACCGTGTTGGGTTGATCATGGATGAGATTTTTGGGGCAGAGAATAGAGTTGCCACCATCACATATGCTACTACGAGTGCGAGTTCAGCAAACAAACTTTCGGAAGTAGCTGACTATCTTCTGTGGTATGCGAAGGATATTAAGAAGGTCAAGTATAGGCAATTATATGAGCCACTGGATCGTCAGGGAATTATCGATCTTTTTAACTGGGATGTCATGGTTGAACTTCCCGACGGTGCATGTCGACAACCAACTGACGAAGAACGTTTTGATCCAGACAAGTACTTATCAAAAGGAGCACGTATTTATCAATTGCGTAGTTTTCATTCTCAAGGTGCTTCAACAACGGGTAGATCTGAGCCGTATGATTGGAATGGACGCACATTTCCATGCCCATCAAATAAGCACTGGGCTATTTCAAAGGAAGGAATGGACAGATTAGCAGAACTGGGGCGACTTGATAATGGCGGGAGTAGAGGTAATTTATATTATAGAAGATATGAAGATGAGGTACCCGGGAAACGGATCAATAATGTCTGGGCCGCACAAATGTCTGCATCTGGGAAGCGGTATGTCGTTCAAACATCAAATAAACCAATTCAACGTTGTATCCTGATGACTACGGATCCAGGAGATATCGTACTTGATCCAACTTGTGGCAGTGGTACGACGGCATTTGTTGCAGAACAATGGGGGAGGCGATGGATTAGTTGCGATACATCACGCGTAGCAATTGCAGTGGCAAGACAGCGTCTACTGACCGCAGTTTACGATTATTACAAATTAGCCCACCCGAATGAAGGCGTTGGAGCAGGATTTAATTATCGGAGCGTTAATACCGTTTCGGCAAGAATTTTAGGTTATGATGAACCACCCAATCAAACGATTCTGTACGATCAACCGCTCAAAGACAATACCAAGAAGCGGATTTCTGGACCTTTCACAGTAGAGGCAGTTCCCTCGCCAACGGTGAAGCCTGTGAGCCAGATAGACGAAGAAAAATCCCCCCCCCCCGATTTTTCTTTAGTGCGTAGCGGGGAGACGTTCCGTCAAAATGATTGGCGGGATGAGCTACTAAAAACTGGTGTGAGAGGTAAGTCTAGTCAGAGAATATCCTTTGCAAGGTTGGAACCCTTGGCAGCAATGCGTTACTTGCACGCGGTGGGCGAAACGAGATCAAGTGAGAGTGAAGATGGAGAATCCACATCTGAACGCGTTGTTGTTTCGTTTGGACCAGATCATGCCCCGTTAGAGCAACGTCAGGTTGCACGGGCTATTGAGGAGGCACAAGAACTCATTCCAAGCCCTACGATAATTATCTTTGCGGCATTTCAATTTGACCCCGAGGCATCCAAAGACATTGATAAGATAAAGTGGCCTGGTAGAAGTCTGCTTAAAGCACAGATGAATGTTGATCTCTTAACTGATGATCTGAAAAGAAAACGTGCGAGTAACGAGAGTTTCTGGTTGATTGGACAGCCAGATGTGGTCCTTGAAAGACTTAGTGAAAATGATGACGAAGGGGAGTTTCAACTTTCTGTTCAAGGGTTTGACTATTTCAATATGGAGACAGGTCTCATTGAATCAGGAGGTTCCGATAAGATTGCGATGTGGATGTTGGATACTGATTATGATGGGCGAAGCTTGTTTCCGAGACAGGTATTCTTTCTCACAGACATGGGGGTAAAGGATATAGAAAAATTGCAGAGAAATCTCAAAGCAGAA
>JAPOUL010000094.1 GCA_026708685.1 Bacteroidota bacterium | reverse complement strand
CAGCACTCGGTCCAGTGAATGTTCATAGGAGTTTTCTTCTGATTTGGGTTCAGCTGATACCCCAAAAAAAATTTCTTGAATGGGGTAGTCTGATTCTTCACCCTGTTAAAGATGGTAATCATGAGGCAAAAAGATGTAATGAAATAAGTGACGTAATTCCTAATTTACAAAAAATTATTGAATCCTTCGCCTTTCATTGGGTGATGAGTCACCAATTCGGATCAATTTCTAAGGGCTCATGGGGAAACATTCTACTTTTCGTGCTAGAATTTCGAAGGTGTGACTCATCCGATTTAACGATCCAAGTACTTTGAAAGGGAAACGAGTTCAGTTACATGGAATCATCATGCTGAACTCCATTATCCGCTATCAGAACTCAAATTGACACATCATTGAGACTCTCAAAATCATTCAACCGATATGAGATGCGAGGAGAATCACTCAATTAAGTCAATGATCAAACGATAAAGTTGAGTTGTTGAACGGAGTCATACAAATGCCGTAGATCCATCAGAGTCATACCCTTTTAGATGCCAAAAGAAGAAACAGTTCAGGTGATCTCATCTGCGTTTCATTATGAATTCTCTGTGAATTATATACGTGAGTAACCCACAAATGGAACTATTCTGTTTGGAACCAAAATGCAGATCGAATACTGAATTCCTAGTGCATACTATATTAATCTTCTGACACACTTCTGAACAAGATCGATATTGGACTTTGAGGTTTCCACACGGTAAGACACTCATTCTGGTCTTCATCGATTGGTTGTATTGATAATCATTCCCCCTCCAACATGATGTCTATCCTTTATAGTGGATCAGCCTTGACATACATGAGTGGTGCCCATCCTGCTCGGTACACTCTATGGATTTGGTCTTTTCCGCATCCATGGCTGTATGCAGGAGGAGCTACGATAAACTAGCGGATTCGTGACCATCAGTGACCCCACATCAAATCATTCATCCAGTGCGCCCCATTTGTCTTTTGACCGCATGAGACCCAGCATGTCGGGTCCTACCGTTGCTGGTGTTGGGAATTTTTCTGACTATGTGCTTGAAAGCCGTTTTCGAGATGAAATTTTTTATGAAGATGGGACATTACGACTGGTTGCTGAGCGACTCGGTATGGCATTTAACCATGCCTCATCAGAGCAGTTGAAGCATCTTCAAGAGAGAGTTCGCCGACAGTTCCTTCACGAGGGGATCACCTTTACGGTCATCGGCAAAATGATGTGTCTGAGCAAATCATTCCGATTGACTGCGTTCCGCGAGTTCTCAAAAGATCCGAATGGGATCAAATTGATAAAAGACTACAGCAACGCTTACAGGCACTCAATCTGTTCCTCAAGGATATTTATGGGAATTATATACATGAGTAACCATCTTACACGGCTACGTTTGCGTATCCATTTCACGGCTCATAGGAGTCTCTAACGAGAACGCTCCTCCATGTACAGATGCCCCAATCCCGGAGGCCAATAGTATATTCGTAGATGCGTTGAGATCTGCGTGATCCGTATGCCCACAGGACATACACTTAAATTTGCTCTGCGTAGTCCGATTCTCTTTGCTTGTATATCCACAAGCATTACACTTTTGAGATGTGTACTTCGGATCTACAAGCACTACCTTACCAAACTTGTAATCGAAATAGGTATTGAATCGACTCCATCCAGCGTTTTGAATCACGCGGTTTAACCCTGCCTTAGCCTTTACATTCTTGCCAGGGTTCTCTATACTACCCTTGGCGGACTTAGACATATCCTTAATCCGTAACTTCTCACGGTTCAACGTATCGGCCTTCTTGGATAATTGATGGCTATGCTGATGTGCCGCATTGACTCGGCAGTTCTCCTGCTTTCGCTTCCACTTATTGATCCTTCGCTTGGTACGCTTGAACCGCCCAGATCCTTTTTGTTGTCAAGATAGCATTCGGACAACCCCGGAATGCCGTCTGCTTCATGATCTGATCTTTTCCGAATATATAGACTATCCATTGGATCAAGAATTTCCGTCATGAACTCACGCTATTCAATCTTTCACGAACCCAAGTTTTCTTATGAAAGTGCAGTCACTAGATCGGTGATCATATTTTATGTAGCACCGGCACACAATTTCTACCAGTTGGTTCGGGGATTTTCGCATCGTACGGATCCAGGTGGAACGATTTTTCCTTTTGCTGGCCCCTATGGCAACCGCGTACATTTTTTGATCGTCTTAGTCGTCACCATCAACTTCAAATCCGTGCAACCTCTGACGTTGTCGCTCAACCCGAGATTCCAGAGTCTCAACGTTCCCTGAGTTGGGATCAACTTGAAACAGCCTTCCATGCCCCACAACAATGGATGATGTTGCAGCCCAGTCACTATGTAGATCCTTCTTCCAAAATCTTGTAGCAATTCACGGAAACATGCAAGATCAAGAAAGACAAAACTCCCTACGACAGCATCCAAGATCTCAAGGCAGCACTGCGTTCAGCATTTGTTTACGCCCCTGGAACGACAACAGCAACATCCCCCATTAATCATATCCTTACTACTGGCCAAGGTGTCTGTCAA
This sequence comes from Bacteroidota bacterium, assembly GCA_026708685.1. Lineage (GTDB taxonomy): Bacteria > Bacteroidota > Rhodothermia > Rhodothermales > Bin80 > Bin80. The sequence goes on along the minus strand of JAPOUL010000094.1, from coordinate 19,460 downwards.
AACTATGCCCATGTGATGATTTCCATTTTGCGGAATTGGGGTATTCCAGCTCGCTATGTCTCTGGATATCTTGGATCAAAAACCAAGGACAATGGGCGAAGTGAGAGCCATGCATGGGTTGAGTGCTGGATGCCGGATGCAGAGTGGTTTGGAGTGGATCCCGTCAACGACGGGAACTGCGATGAGCGTCATATTCAGGTTGCAGTTGGACGAGATTACAACGATATTCCTCCTATTCGTGGTGTCTTCAATGGCACGTTGAAGTCTGAACTCACCACGCATGTAAAATCACGCCCGAAGATCTGACGTAATGAGCTATCTTTGATTGTAACATCAGAATACCGTCAAGTAAGAAACCAATGGAGTCAGATGTTCGTATTGCTCAAGAATCACTCGTAACATCCTCGACAGACGTGTGATTTTCATGTTTCACTGAGGGATCAATGATTGAGTACATTCAATCGTATTCAAGTATAACATCGTCTACGATTGGTGAATCCTACCGCCATGAAGTCTTTTGACGGTTAGTTGAGCCCAGTCATAGGTCTTATACAAGAATTTGGTATACACTTCTTTCCACGCTCATTTTCCTATTTTAATGGCTTCAAAATCTTTCTTTGCCGAGGTCAATACAATGTTTGACCGATCTGCTATCTACACTAAGCATTCTTCTGGTTTGCTATCTCAGATTAAAACATGCAACAGTGTTTACCAGATGAGTTTTCCATTGGTACGTGATGATGGGACCATTGATGTCATCCACGCCTACCGTGCAGAGCATAGCCAACATATGCAACCAACCAAGGGAGGCATCCGTTATGCTCCCTCCGTCTCTGCCGATGAGGTCATGGCATTGGCGGCCTTGATGTCCTATAAGTGTGCGATCGTTGATGTCCCATATGGAGGAGCGAAGGGAGGCATTTGTATTGACAGACATCACTACTCCCAATCAGAGCTTGAACGGATTACTCGACGCTACACCTTTGAACTGGCAATGAAGAATTTCATTGGTCCTGGAGTAGATGTTCCTGCCCCTGACTATGGAACTTCAAGTGTTGAGATGAGCTGGATCTTTGATACCTACCGATCCATTACCGATAACCCTCTTGATGCTCTGGCATGTGTCACTGGAAAACCTGTTGGGGGAGGGGGAGTACGGGGGCGCACCGAGGCCACGGGTCGTGGCGTATTTTTTGGAGTCCGTGAGGCATGTAGTATTGAAGAAGACATGCATGCCATCGGTTTGGAAAAAGGCGTTGAAGGAAAACGTATCATTATCCAAGGACTCGGCAATGTTGGCTATCATGCTGCTCTGTATTTAGAAGAGGCGGGGGCGGTCATTGTTGGCATCGCAGAGTACGATGGAGGACTCTACAACCCTAATGGGTTACGCTTAGCTGACGTGGTAGAGCACCGTAAAGAAACCAACTCTATTCTCAACTTCCCTGGAGCAACCAACATCAAAGATTCCATCCTTACACTGGAAATGGAGTGTGACATTTTGGTTCCCGCCGCTCTTGAAAACCAAATTACTAGTAAGAATGCCCATCGGATCCAAGCGAAAATCATTGCTGAGGCTTCCAACGGACCAACGACTTCTGCTGCGGATCAAGCCTTGAGTGAACGGGGAACGATGATCATCCCAGATGTATATCTTAATGCAGGAGGTGTAACGGTATCGTACTTTGAATGGCTCAGAAATCTATCCCATGTACGTCATGGTCGAATCAGTCGGCGGCGTGAAGCCCATAATGCCTTAAGAATTCTTGAAACGGTCCAAGACTTGGTTGGCAAGAAGTTTGACCCAAAGATCCTATCTAATATTGAATCCAGTCTCGTCTTTGGAGCCAGTGAAGCTGACCTCGTGGATTCTGGACTTGAAGATACGATGGTGGGAGCGTATCACGAAATTCAACAAAAATCTAGATCTCACAACATAGATCTTCGAACGGGTGCCTTTATCACAGCCATTGATAAAATTGCCATGGAGTATTCCAGAGGAGGTATCTTCCCCTAAACTCGTTCGGGGCGTGCAGCCGTAGCACGGTACGGCTCATAAAATCGTTGTAATTCTGCTATATCTCTTTCAACATCCCCCGTGGGAGTGAACGGCTTTCCAAATCCTACTTTCCGACCGGGGTAATCAAAATAGGCAGGTACAATGTCGACCTGCGCTCCGATTGCAATATGGTAAAATCCTGTTTTCCATCGTTTTACTTTGCTCCGGGTACCTTCTGGGGTGATGGCATAGATAAATTTTTCACGCTCTTCAAATAACTGGATCGCCCTTTGAACCTGTCCTTGATGTTGATTCCGATCGACAGGATTACCTCCAAATGCTCGCATGATGGGCCCCAGCGGCCACCGAAAAATCGTGTGCTTCGCGATCCATGATCCCTCCAAATCCAAGGCAAACATGACTGCCATAGCCACAAAGAAATCCCAGTTGGATGTATGATAGGCACCAATGACGACGAGCTTCTTGTGATTGGGTAGCGTTCCTTCCACGCTCCAGTTCAAAGTGCGTAGGATCCAACGTGCTATCCGATTCATTCGTGGTTTCCCTTTTCTGGCAATGTTGGGACCAAGATCTGGGAAATACATCTTCTACGAAGGGGTAATGGTTCGAATCCGAATAACACCGTCAATCGCTTGGAGGCTATCCAGAACGGACTCTGGAAGCGAACCACTCACATCAATCACATTATTGGCCAACGAGCCCCGACCTTTATTGACCAAATTGTCAATATTATGTCCTGTTTCTGACAAGATCGCTGCGAACTGACTCAAAATTCTAGGTTCATTCCGATTCACAATCTGAATGCGTGATCGCTCCGATCGTAGCGGCAGTTGAACTCTTGGAAAATTCACTGAGTTGATGACGTTTCCATGTTCAAGATAATCCCGTAACTGTTCGGCCGCCATGATCGCACAATTATCTTCGGCTTCAGGAGTGGAAGCACCCAAATGAGGAACGGGGAGAACTTTGGGATGTTGTGCTAAAGCCGCATCCACGAAGTCGGTCACATAACAAGCACAGTGGCCGCTGTCTAATGCCTGCAAAAGAGCATCTTCATGGACCAAGGGTCCGCGTGCAAAATTCAAGATGCGTACTCCTGATTTCATTCGTCCCAGATGATCTTCACTAATGAGGCCCTTCGTTTTATCATTCAGCGGTGCATGCAAGGTAATATAGTCGGCAGATGCTACAATCTCGTCCAGGCCAGTTGCACGGTGAACCTCACGGTTTAAGTCCCAAGCGTTGGATACCGAAATAAATGGATCATAGCCGAGGGTACGCATCCCCAGTGCACTGGCTGCATTGGCTACTGCAACACCAATAGCACCAAGGCCAATGATTCCTAATGTCTTACCTTTGATTTCGGGTCCCTTAAAATTCTTTTTCCCTTTTTCAACAACAGATGCGACGGAATCACCAGTGAGGGTACGTGCCCAGTTGATGCCATCCACAATTCGACGGGAAGAAAGTAGGAGTGCACAGATGACCAGCTCTTTGACGCTGTTTGCATTCGCACCGGGTGTATTAAATACCGCGATTCCCCGTTCTGAACAGGTATCAATGGGGATATTATTGACACCAGCTCCACATCTAGCCACAGCAATGATAGAGTCATCAAAGCTGAATTGATGAAGGTTGTAACTCCTCAACAGGAGTGCATCGGGATTGGAAACATCTTCGCCAACCGTGTATCCCTGCTCCGTTAACCGTGCAAGTCCCTTGTCGGAAACGGTATTGAATGTTTTGATCTTGAACATCAATGATTGGAATTAAATGAGTAGTGTTATTGAATGGGTTGATGAACAGGCACCGTCAGAATCCATGCAGGAAACCGATACCACTGCCGGTGTGAGTGATGTTACGGTTTCACCAATAACGGATGAATCCATGCCAAAAGATTTCTGAAAGTCCGTTATACTCATTAGATTAAGAAATTCCTAACGATGCACATACATTGTCACTTATGACACATCCTGACTCCGATCCCGATCCAATGCACATACATGCTCAATCTGAGTTACATTCCACGGATCTGTACTCAAGGGTGTCTCAAACCAAGCATTCAGGATTTCTTCCAAGATTGCTGGACTGGTCATCCGTTGACTCAAAGCCAATACATTCGCATGATTCCAGACTCTGGCCCCTTCTGCTGTTTGAGCGTCCAGACACAAAGCTGCACGAATGCCCGGCATTTTGTTGGCTACGATCGAGCAGCCCGTCCCCGTCCAACACATAATGATCGCTTCGTCTACCTTACCTTGAACGATCAGATCAATGGCCGCTTTGGTCACCAAGGGCCAGTCTTGACTGTCTTCGCCTTTTTGAGGGCCGAAATAAACTGGCTCATAGCCCCGTTGATGGAGCATGTCAAGCAGTGGTTCAACCAATGGCCCATGCTCATCACTACTGACGACAATTTTCTTGGAGTTTTCTATCATCAATCATTCTATCGTGTCTAAACCAATGATCTGTGCCCGCGATATTGCACAAGCCCTTGAATCATGGGCAAAACCTGAGTACGCAGAGTCATACGACAATGTAGGGTTACATGTTGGCTCTCCCTCTCGGGAAATCACCAGCGTCATGATTGCATTGGAACTCACCACTGAAGTCTTACAGGAGGCCATTGACTCCAATGCATCCATGATTATCACCCATCATCCGTTGTTATTTCGACCACTCTCCCGCATTCTCACGGATGATCCCACGGGGCATTTCATTCAAGAACTGCTGCGTCATGACATCACCCTTTACAGTATACATACCAATTTGGATGCCGCATCTGATGGTGTTTCGTTTGCACTGGCCAAACTGCTGGATGTACAGGAACCCACCTTCTTGAGTCCTCACTCCAATGGAATCTCGGGCATGGGAGCCATCGGAAAACTCCCTCATCCAGAATCCCTGAAGTCATTCAACCTTCGGGTTCATCAACAACTTGGCTCTCCCGTTTTTCGCTATACGGGTTCTCTGTCTGCCATGGTTCACACTGTTGCTGTCTGTGGAGGCTCTGGTGGTAGTCTGATTGAAGCAGCTCTGTTCAAAGGGGCTGATGTTTATGTCACGGCTGATCTCAGCTACCACCGCTTTTTTGAAGTTCTTGATAGCGAGGGGCACTGCCAGATGGCGTTAATTGATGCTGGACACTATGAAACAGAAAAGCACACGCAACAGCTACTGAACCGTTGGCTTGAAAAACGATTCCCTTCGGTCACATTTCGATGTACGCGTTCAGTGACCAATCCAGTTCATTACTCCACAGTGTGAACCCCATGAACCTTCGTGTCGTTTAAGTTGGTTCTATTTTTGGTACACCACAATTCTAACAGTATGAGCGTTACTGAAACAAAAATAAGCAGTCAGCTGCGAGCTCTGATCCGCTTGCAGCATATCGATACCCTCATTTACCAAGTGATCAAGGAACGGGGAGATCTGCCCGATGAGATTAAGGATCTGGAAGACGAGTCTGCTGGATTACAAACCCGCATGAACAAAATCAAACAGGAGCAGGAAGAAACGGAGCAGTCTAGGAAGCGCAGTGAGTTTGATATTGAAGATTCTGAAGCATTGATCAAAAAGTACGAGGAACAGCAGCTTCAGGTGCGCAATAACCGGGAGTATGATGCCCTCACCAAAGAGATTGATGCTCAGCGGGAGCGGATTTATATGGCCAAAGAGCTGATTGCCTCTACTGAGGGAACTCTTGAAGAAAGCAAAGCTTTAATTGATGAAGCCCAGATGCGTTTTTCTGATCTTGAAGCTCTACTCAATGACAAGCGTGCCCAACTTGAAGATGTCCTTGCGACTACTGAAAAACAGATGACCCAGCTGGAGGATTTACGCAAGGAAGCGGAGTCCATGGTGGATGAGCGATATCTGCGAGCCTATCAGAGACTGCGGAATCGTTATCGAGATGGGCGTGCTGTGGTTCGACTTGAACGTGGTGCAGCAGGAGGCTATGCTGTTCCACCTCAACGCCAGATGGAAATTCGTCAACGAAATCGAATCATTCCGTGTGAGCAAACGGGGCGAATCATAGTAGATCGTGAGTTCTACGAAGAAGCAACGAGCGACTTGGTCGTTTAACAGATTGTGTCGGCCTGATCATCGCCCTGCCGCATGGCAGGGAGGAAAGTCCGAACTCCATAGGGCACCGTACTTCCTAACGGGAAGGCACCGTATTTGCGGTGACGGCAAGTGCAACAGAAAGCATACCAGCCGATGAACTTGATTCAAGTTCAGGTGATGGGTGAAATGGTGGGGTAAGAGCCCACCAGCGTCATGGGTGATCATGGCGGCTGGGTAAACCCTACGGGGAGCAAGGCCAAACAGCATCGCACGCGCAAGCGATAAGGTGGCCCGCCTAACAGCGATGCGGGTAGGCTGCTAGAGGCCCGTGGTGACACTGGTCCCAGATAGATGATGATCCGTCTGGATTCTGTACGGTGTAGCAGTCCAGATGACAGAATTCGGCTTACCGGCCCGCATGAACACCAGGGATGGCCTCATCATTGAGGTCATCCCACCCTGTTTATTCTTCTTCGGGAAGGGGTGCAGGTTCAGCAGAAATATCCTCTAATGGAGGAGGAAGGTCTTCGGGGCCAGGAACGGTCGTTGGTTGAGTGGCAGGTTGAGATTGTTGAAGTACGCTTCGTTGTGAACTTCCATCGTCAATCACAAAGTTGGTCATGATACACAGGATAATAAACACGGTCGCCAGAATCCATGTCCCTCGTTCAAGAACGTCAGGTGCTTGTCGAGCACCTAAAATTTGGGTGGTTGCTCCACCTGAGGCTATGCCCGCAAGTCCTCCCCCTTTGCCTGCCTGAAGCAGGATCAGCCCAGTCATAATGACCCCAATGAGTGCAATAATGATAATCAATAGCGTAAACATCAATGTATCGTATTAAGGTGAACGAAGTCGTCTCTTCGTAGCAGTACAAAACAGAGGGAATACCTCTAATCTATAAACATCACCAGCCTAATGGAAGAGTTTTTAGAACCGCACACATCAATATGGATGCCTATGGTGATGTTACCTATGGTACATCTCCATGTCTGAATTGTTCCTAGAAATGATTCAAGGGAGATGTTTTGGTACCAGGGACAGATCCATGATGAATGAGATGATATCGTTCTGCTGTGCAGATCTTTGCAACCACTGCCTTCGGGGTTTGATGAAGAAATGACCTTGTTTGACCAAGATGTTTCCAATGGATGTGGATGACCAAAGATCTCCACAGGCTAATGGATGAACTGAAAAATCATGAAGGAACCCCAGAGCATTTGGGTCATGAATCATGTTTTTCTCAGGGATCTACTTGTATGGGTTGTTGAGCATCATGGATGCCGCACAGCAGATCGCGGCGGTTTCTGCACGCAGACTGAGTGGTCCCAATCGGACCAGCTTACCGCCATGTTTACGGGCACATTGAAGTTCTTGATCTGTCCATCCTCCCTCTGGTCCGATCAGAAACGTCACAGAGTCACCCGCAGTATGGATTTCCTGGAGAATGGGTTGGTCTGCGTTTGGATCGGCAATGAGGGTTCCTTCATGGACAGCGTCCCTAAATGAGGTCACTGGATGCAGAATAGGAAGTTTACTTCGGTGGCATTGTTTTAAGGCGGCAATCATCACTTGGACTGCACGATCTTCACGCCAGATTTTTGACTGCGTGCGATCGGTAGTGAGAGGAATGATCTGAGTAACCCCCAATTCCACCGCTTTTTCAAGGAACAGTTCATACCGCCGATGCTGATTCAGCAATGCCAGCCCTATCGTCAAGGTCCAGGAAGGCTCACCAAGGTTCTGATCTATAGAGATCATGCGTCCAAGGACTTCATTTCGATCGGCACGCACAATCTGTACTTTTGCGGCCAGACCCTGACCATCGACCACGGTCACGATATCTTCAGGTCGGAGTCGAAGGGCTTTGATAGCATGTCTTGCCTCATCTGGGGATAGGATGACATCCCCCGTGTCTGAAAACGATTCAGGGGGAGCATAAAAGAATCGGTCCATGGTTTACATTTCCAGTGAAAATCCGATATGTGCACGAATGGCCGTTAGATCCTCGGTCGTGGTAGCAAGGGTAACATACATCACTCCTGCCGCGGTATCCAGCTGAAATCCCGCCCCAAATCCTGGATACCACCCACTTGGAAAGCGGGATCCTTTCCGGTTATGGAGATACCCAAGATCGAAAAATCCGAAGCCGTAGGTGACTTGATCCAACAAATAGCGATACTCCATCAGCATCCGAACTGCAAATGAAGCACGGAACCGATGTTCATCATATCCCCGCAGGCTTTGTGCTCCTCCGATCCGAAATAGATCACTTTCATCAGTCTGTGAGCTTCGAAGAAGCTGGAGCTCCCCGCCGGTGACGAACAGACTGTGGCGAGTTGCCGGGATATACACCCGCGCCTCGGTCGTGAGCCTCCCTTGGCGAAATCTACGTTGCTGTTGCATGGAATGAGGTGTTTCCGAGAGCTGATCTTTATCGATATGGCCGCTCTCTGCATGCATCATAAAACGATACCCTTCAGTGGGGTTGATTGCATGATTCAGCTTACGAATGTCCAGCCCCCCACCAATAAATAATGCATTTGCGATCGGAATTCGTTGAAGGCCATCAATGAACTGTGTTCCCGTTAGACCAGGGCGCGTGATTTCGCGGGTGACACTTGAGAAGATCTTAACCGATGGATCAATCCAGTACCCTATTTGTGCTTGATACTCACGCTGTCCATAGGTTGAATCCTGCTGGAGTCCTTCAAATGCCCCCATGATACTAATGGGTAATCCAAAAATGAGAGGAGTCTCAACATGAATCATGACATACCCCAACTGATCAGGTGCTCGATGGAGTTTCAGTTCCAGCGTTCTGGCTCCTCCAAAAAGGTTGCGCAAGAAAAGATTGCCACTTCCAATCAATGCTCCTCGCCCCCCATCGGATCGCTCAAATCCAAGTGCTAGATCAAACGCTCCCAAAGGGCTTTCCTGGACGGGTATGTGAATGACGACACTACTGTCGGATGTCTGATACAATTCTGGGTGTTCCACTCTGCGAAAGATACCTGTCGCTTGCAACTTGCGCTGGATTTCTGCGGGTTGAAAATGTTTCAGAATCTGTCCAGGGTTCAGTCCCGATGTATGGACCACAAATGCAGACTTTGTCCGTTTTGCACCGGGCAGAACAATCTGCTCAAGATGTGCAGGTGCTCCTTCTGTGACTTGAATCCATACATCATGGCGAATGCTGTCTAGGGGAATAATGGCTTCAATTCTGACTTCTGCAAGCACATACCCAATTTCGGAATAATGATCAAGAATGGAGTCGGCGATTTTTTTCATTGAGGAGGATGTGATCCAATCTCCACGCTTTGCTGGTAGCGAGATCAAGGAAGTATCCATAGCGGTGATCCCTTCCATCGTGATGGATTCAATGGTTGCACGGTGCCCTCTTGAGACAAAAAAGACTTCGGAGGATGCACTTGCTGAGTCAATTGTAGCATACAAATATCCATCCTGATGCATCTTGCCGATGAGTTGCTGCTCATAGGTGAGGGAGTCCCCCAATGGATTGGCCCATGTCCATGATAGTGTATCTCTATCAGCAACCACCTGCCACTGGGCGTTCGCATGGACCGTGATCATACAAGAATAGATGAACATCAGGAAATAAACGATCATCGGTAATGATAGGTTGTGTGAACCGCTGAACCGCCAGTGTCGTAGCAGTGTGCCAATGGAATCAACGAACCCGTCACATCCCTGTCCGCCTGCGATCCGTAGAGAAGAGTTCTCCACAAGTCTTCTGGCATGGTATGATGCTAACCATCGGGATCTCCCTTGGCGAGGAGCAACCGATCTGTATGCTATCTGGGTTTCTGAGGTCATGCTTCAGCAGACGCGAGTAGAGTATGTTCGGGGGTATTATACGCGTTTTTTAGATGCATTTCCAACTGTAGAGGATTTGGCATCTGCCCATCTTGATGAAATCCTCCGTCTATGGGAAGGGATGGGGTACTACGGTCGAGCCCATCGACTTCATGCCGCCGCTCGTGAAATTGTTCGTACTGGACAGACTCCTTCCAGCAGTGAAGAACTTCTCGCATTACCCGGTCTTGGACCGTACAGTAGCAGAGCGATTGCTTCCATTGCGTTTGGAGAACCCGTTGCAGCAGTAGATGGAAATGTTCGCCGCGTGATCTCTCGGATCTTTGCACATCATGGTGATCCAATGAAAGAGATTCAGGCATTAGCCGATTCGTTGTTGTGTTACGATCGTCCTGGGGATTTCAACCAATCCATGATGGAGTTGGGTTCACAAATATGTACACCAAAACGGCCTCAATGCAGCAACTGCCCAGTTCAGTCTTTTTGTCGTGCTTGGCTGGAGGGTTCTCCAGGGGCGTACCCGTTATCCAAGAAGAAAGATGCTCTTCCGCACTATGATGTAGCCGTAGGTGTTCTACGAGATTCTTCTGGAAAAATATTCATTCAACAACGCCCTGCCAAGGGATTATTGGGAGGACTCTGGGAATTGCCTGGTGGTAAAGCTATGTCAGGTGAATCGGGAAAGCAAACATGCAGGCGTGAACTCCATGAGGAGCTGGGCGTTAAGGTAGTGGTTGGCGATCTGATCGCGGAGGTGAAGCATGCCTATTCCCACTTTAAAATTACCTTGCGTGCCTACACATGTACGATTACCGATGGAGAACCAGTGTCCACAGCTGGGTTGAAGAGCCGATGGGTAGATCCGCATCAGCTCCATCAGTTTGCGTTTCCCAGAGCCAATCGCCGTATCTTGGACCTTCTTACTCTATCAACACAAGAATCTGATTCATCATGAATGAAACTCTGCTATATGTCATTTTGGCAGCACTCTATTTGATTTTCACGATCATTGGTAGAGTTGCCAAAAAGAGGCAGCAACCCTCTAAAGAGAATCAGGAGCCTATATCTATTGAGGATACACTGCGAGATTTAGCGGGTGGATTTGGGTACGAGCAATCTGATACGACTGCACCTGCTCCACCGACTCAATGGTCTGATCCACAGATCACTTACGATATTCCAACCTCTACGCCAGCGCCTACAAAATTGGAGAGGACTCCACCCTCTGCGTCCGGTTCCTCTCAACCCCAGCCTCCCGTGAGAACATCACCAAAACAATCCAAGACTCCATCCTCCAAGTCAACGACAGCATCCAAGATTGCCGCTCAGTTGAGCAGTCCTGAATCTGCCCAGACGGCTATCATCCTTGGTGAAATTCTTGGTAAGCCCAAGGTAACACGGGGATTGTTTAGATATCGTTCAAGAGGGTAAATCTTTTTCATATATCCGTATATCACTTCACAAGTGTAGATAGTTATTGCCCCCATCTCAATCAATCATCAACTAATCGCGTTAGATCTAATGGGTCAAGTTATCATTGGAACATTGACTACACTCAACAGTTAAATCTCTCCACTCCAATGATACCACTTCCATTGGGTTTTTATATTTCTATTCATTTAATCTACTATATGATGTCATTCGCTCGGATATCGGAGTTGTTGGATACGAAGAATCGTATTCCTACTGAAACTAACGAGCTCACTGAGCTCATTCAAAATCACGCATTAGAAAACGTGATTAATCAACTTGATTCAAAAATCGAGAAACTCGATATTAAGATTGAATCAAAGTTTGAGGTTCTTGAAACGAAAATTGACGCGACCAATCGACGCATTGATGAAACCAATCGACGCATTGATGAAACCAATAAGCGCTTTGATTCACTCAAAATGTCAAATCGATGGATTATTGGTATTCTTATTGGCATTTTTTCTACTGGATTGGGTATACTGGCACTTTTAGTTCGCGTCATGTTAAGTATGAACTAACCGAGGCATTCGTTTACGGAACCTCATTCACTTCTCTATTCATAGATCATTTTGATCTATGGGTAAACGGTTTATTTCTTCCAATCTCTTTTGCACCCTCTGTACAACACATCCAATACCCACCTTTGTATTCGTCCACCAATAGAACATTACGCATACTACGGACAGTCAGAATCAATTAGTCCCCGTCGTAACCACCATTGATCTTCATTAGGTTCACAAATTGATTGTATGTGAGGGGTATCTACTTCAATCGGCATCAATACGTTTTGAGAGAATTGACGATTAGTAAGACATCTCACATTCTGCTCCGTAGGTTATCTCTGTTGGTATAGTGGTATAGTATAGTATAGTAAGTTATTGGTGCGAATCCTAATCTGCAGTTCATCAACCCTTTGATGTACCATTGACTTGATCCATGTAAAACGGTCACAAGTGGGCGAATCAAAACTTACTCCTTGAATTGCTCTGCAACCTATATGAATTAATTAAGTACGACTATTTTCTTTATTCCATTCAACTATTTTCTATACTTTCATGTTAAGACACATTTTATTACTATCTCTGACGTTATTTTTCGTGCTTTCTGTCTCTGCACAGGATCACAGTAACAGTGCATATTTAGATGCAGTGGTGATGGATTTTGATGGTGCATCAGAAAAAATCAACAGTCTTAGTGATGCCATTCCCGATGATCATTTTGACTGGAGTCCTGCGGAGGGGGTTCGTTCCGTGGTTGAAGTTCTCAATCATGTCTCCGATGCTAATTTCGGAATTGCGGCCATGTTGGGTCATGAGTCGGATTATGAAGCGATGGCAACTGATACCAAAGAGGGTGCTATGGCACGTTTGATGGCATCACAAGACCATGTTCGAGAACTGATTGGCTCTATGACTGATGCGGACTTATCTTCAAATGCTGAAGTATTCGGCATGACCATGAATCACTATGGAGCTCTGGGGATTCTTACTGGACATACCCATGAACATCTTGGACAGTTGATCGCGTATGCCCGATCCAATGGGATTGCTCCCCCTTGGAGTGGTGGTTGATGTACGTAGCCTCGGGCTATGGTGTTTATCCATAGCCCTCTTAGGTTGCCCTTCTCCGACTCCTGAGCATGCCTACCCAAACCAACCATTGAATTTGATAGTTCAGTGGGAGGATGGGGCACTCGGCGACTCTGCCATCGGCATTGTTGCTGGTGCTCTTGAGGTTGAGTTAGAGCAACCTATTGCAGTGGACAATCGCCCCGGAGCAAATGGGGTTGCCAGTCAGATTGCATTATCACAATCTCCTTCGGACGGCTATACTCTTGGATCGATTGGTGTTGAATCTACGATGAACCACTGGACCGGAGTCACTCCGGTTGATGTGAATCGTTTTACTCCCATTGCACTGATTGCGGTGAGTCCAGGAGCCATTACCGTTGCAAAACATGCTCCCTGGGAGAGTATGAATGAGCTGATCTCGGCATTAATAACGGACTCCGTCTCTGTTACCGCCAGTGGCACATACTATGGTGGAATTTGGGATTTGCAACGAGTGGGACTCCTTGAATCTGTACAACTTGATCCATCTGCCATAGGATGGAAGCCCAGTTCGGGATCAGATCCTGCACTGGCGGACTTGCTGGCGGGGGAGGTGGATATGGTGATGACCTCTTTATCCGATGTTGACTCTCTTCGTGTAACGCATCAGGTACGCACCCTTGCCGTAACCTCACACCAACGAGTCATGTCTTCACCTGAAATTCCAACACTTCAGGAACTTGGGATTGATTATGCATCGGTTGGACAATGGATTGTACTCGTTGCACCTTCCAACCTTCAAGATGCTCATCTTGAAAGGCTACGCGTCGCACTCTGGAATGTATTCCAGCAACCTGATGTGAAAGCATCTTTGGCACGAACAGGATTTTATCCCCATTACCTGACAGGAACTGCCCTTACCACGTTTTTAAGGGAGGAGGATTTTCGAAATGGCGTTTTGATTGATAAGGCCGGATTATCTTTCCAGTAATAATTTACTATACAAGGTATGATCGTGATTACTGACTAAGTCAAATTGTGTTACTCTACGATGTGCCTCTTCCTCTGCGATTGGATCTGTGCTTCCTCCTCCCACCTGCGTACATAGTAAATTTGTTCCTGCTTTTGATGAGAAAAGAAGATCATGATCTGATCTCGTAGACTCTCATGGATAGGTTCACTCAAAATGAAAATCCTCTAATTCAAGGAAGAACATCGCATCAACAACGAGGCATGAGTCTCAAATAGCGAGAATAGGAATCTACTCTGGTACACCATCCATCATCTCAATGACGGTGGGCAAAAGATCATTTGGAATGGGGACGGTCAAGTGATATTGAGCAATTCTCCATGTCTTATCCTGAGAGACCAATACCCCCGTTCCTCGGACTTCGCCATATTTTTCATTGACCAAGATTTCATCAAACCAAGCCACTTTACGATCATCAGACACATAAATATGGCGTTCTTTAGGAGCATATGTCCATCCCCTTCCTGCCTCAAAATGTGGTAATGCATATGATTGGAATTGAGATTTACTCCACCGCTCTGTGATATCTGTGCCGATGAAAATACTTTCTTCATCAAGATGTGAAAAGTACCTGTCATAGTCTGCATCGGATGCAGCCAAGTGAAAATCATTGAGGACAGACTCAATTTGTGTAATCTGAGCATGAACATCCGGGTAGACCACAAAGATCAGAATGAAACATAGAAGAAAAATACGCGGCATGAAGATGGGAGGATAAGATGAAAAACGTAGATTGGCTGAACTCAATGTTCTTATTGGATAGTTGTACGATGTTATTTTCAAAATGGAGTACATTGGAGATTCTTTTGATCAGGTCATGGAGAAATTCTCCTCAAACATTCCGTCTCAGGAGCCAGTATTTTCATAGTAATGGGATATTTTTTGCGGTAAATGCATAACTGACCGCCACCTGAAAGAGTCCACGTGTGCGTGCTCCTGCAGGATGAAGGATGTATGGATGATCCAATACATTACGCATGGTAGCACTGATGCGAAGTCGATCTTCCCATAATCTTTTCTGAAGTGTTACATGCAGATAAACCGCATTGGGGACGCTTGCTACATAAAACTCTGGGTTGTGTAGTGCAACTTCTCTGTACTGCTCCCATGTACTTTGACCTACAAAGCGAAGTCTCATATCGATGCTGAAGCGTTCATTCGGTTGAAATTCTCCCCTCACTCCAATCAGGAAACGATGAGGCCATTCGTGCTTGAAAGGGATCTGGTTTGACCAAGTGTGCATATACACTCCAGAGGCACTGAGTGCAAGTTTTTTTGAGATTGGCATTTGAGCCCCAAAACCGATTCGGGCAACATGTCCACTGGTAGAGATGATCTGTGTCATGGCTGTCAATCCAATTCGAGTTGAATCTAAGTGAGACTCCGTGTAGGAGATGATATGATTGACGTATCTTCGCCAGCCGCCGGTGAAACGGAATTGAAGATGATTTCCTGATCTCCAGCTAAGATCTGTGGAGTACAGTGACGCATGTCTGGGTAATGGCTGTGATGGAATACGAGCCACTGGAAAATCTACATGATAGCCCCGTTTGACCCAACCCGCATAATTGATTGTTGATTCTGGGGGGCGGTGTTTGATTAGAGTCTGTATACTGAATCCACTTTGCGGATGCCATGCATGGGAAAAGAACTCAAATCCAAGAGATCCAGCATCCAAGGAGAGAGCACCTAAACTCTTTGATTGGATCCCATAGAACTCATCCAAGTGGAATTGTCCGTAGATGCGTAAGGATTCTATTTGATCGCGAACTTGGTTAGTGCCATATCGAATCTGAGAGAGCATTCCTGTGGCTCCGACTTCAATGGATGATGCATACGGCAATGACAAAACGGTATAGCCTCGTGCATGAATATTTCTCTGAAAAAAGTCAATGGTAACAGCCGCGGGATTTTCTCGCGTTCGTAGATCTTGGGAACTACTCAACAATGAATATCCGTAGCGGGATTGAGCGTGCGATGCACCAATCCATCTAATCGTTTTATCAAGGGGAATTTCTCTTCCCATCAGTGGAAGAAAAATCAAGTCTTCAACGCGGCTCGTTCCTGCTGTGATTTGATGATTAAGCACTTTACTATCTACATTCACAAGACGGGATAAAATTCGAGCATCTTTTTCTCCTTGATAGAGCTGAAAGACCCTTGGGCGAATGCGGGGATCAGTTGCATGATGTTCGTCTGCACCAGCAGTCACTTGAAGATGCCAATGACTTGCACCTGCACCAATCTTAGCCTGAACTGTTGGGCCAGTACGATCGACATTCTCCACTCGGCGTTCGGTGTACCTGAATGGGCCAGGATCCCCAGTCTCATTACCTGCGGAAATATATCCATCAAGGGATAGCCCAGATTCTGGAGTACACCTTTGAATCTCGATTGCTCCCCCCTCAGCTACCATTCCATGTAGGACCACGGGAATGGATGAAAAACGTACCTCGCAAATGTCACTGATCGTAATGGGTAAATCATTCAGAGCTTTCTGATTGAAGGCTTGCACATTAATTGGAAGCCCATCAATAAACAAAGTCCATTGTGGACTTTGTTGCCAAGAGGTTCCTACGGGTGCGGTGGTCCAATGAAATCCCTCGGTAGAACTACCAATCCAATCATCGCTGAGTTCAATGAGATCACTAAGCCGCGTCACTCCAGCCCTCACTAAATCATCGGAAGTCAACCGCTGTGCAGAAACGGATCCTATTGAATAACTGAAGGTGAAGAGAAAAACCACACAAACCTTCCACCGAAAAAGCATTAATCAAGAATGGTTTTTATAAACTCCGATGCCTTCCACCGAAAGCCTATGCCGACCGAGCAAAACCATAAATGCATGAGAGGTTGGGTTTGGACGCGAAGATATTCTGCCTCCGAGAAGAGGAACCATTGTTGGCTGATATCAAATGAGATCATCACTCCTATATTGCTAACAAAATCACTCTCACTACTTTCTCCCGAAAAACTTGAAACTGCATCGTCAAATGACATCCGATAGTTACCGATTCCAATGGTAGGTTTGAGGGTAATTCTTGGAGACACTGAAATCTTAGGATGCCAAGCTGAACTGATCCATATTGCACCAAATCCGGGAACCCTGCCAGATGAATGAAAGCGATGAATTCCTATGGTTACATCCCACTCACCGACATAAAATGGAGTTCCCAGAGACAATTTCACTCCCCTTGCAAGATTCCATTGATCCTTAGATAAATTGTGTCTTACATTTTGGGTGGCATGAAGACGAAGCCCTAATTCACTGAATGGATCTTGGGCAAAGCTCGGCAGAGAAAAGACCATTAGGATGAAGATGAATAAGATTCCTCTCACCAATCCCAGAGGTTAATGGATGTGTCAAAGTTCACCTTGATTCCAGCACTGACCAGCCCAATGAATTGATTGCTCTCGCCTCTGTTGATATTGTAGCCAGCATCAACTCCAATCCACCACCAATGCACGGGTTGATACATCATGCTCATGGATGTCCTCATCGTCCTGTTGGCCTCACCGTCCAGAAGATTTTCAATGACTTCGGAGCTCTCTGGAAAGGGTTGACGCATGTCTCTCTCACCTTGGTAGAGTAGGTCAATCTTGGGTAGCATACGTAAACCGGGAACGCGGTGATCAAGATAAAACTCTGCCGACAGTGATGAGTGGACATAATCACTGAATTGCGTGGCAATGCCTCGGTTGAGAAAAATATATTGTCCCTCCGTCTGAGGTGCGTTATATGCTCGAGAAGACACGGTTTCGAAGGTGAACTTGATATCTGTACTGGGTAAGGCATAGACTGCAGAGCCCGTCAATGCGAATGTGATGGTTTCGGGTCCTGTATTAGACTGAATACGAAGATCATCGACCATGAGTTGTCCTTGGATGGTCCATCGGTTCAGTTGTGTCCATAGTAATCCAGCTAAAAAACCGTTGTTGTCATCGTTTTTCGGCACATTATCAACAACAAAGAGAAAAGGATTTACTGGATTAAGATATCTGAGTGAGATGGAACTGGAAGGACCAGAGTAAATGGCGGATTCCATAAAGCTGATCATAAACTTTCGGGAGGGGCGAAAATCCCATCTGTGCGCCGCATGAAATCTTCGAGTACTTTCAAATTTCACGGAGTCATCTGCGGCCCTCCCTGTGTAATAGCGGCCATCGGTTGCACTATCTAACTCACTGAGGATGGCTGTCACCGATGCACGACGGCCTCCCAATCGCAGGAAAATCTGGTCTCGGCTTCTGGCGTTATCACTCAAGATGGTTGATCCCTGTCCACTGGATCCCCAGTGAAGATTCCATCGCCCTATGTAAGCAGAAATCCATTTTTGGTTAAACCCCACATAGGAATGTTCACTTCTGGCGAGCAGTCGTAGAGCAGAATCAATCCCATCGGGATCCTGATCATAAAAATTGCTGTGGGTAACGGAAAGTTCAGCAACGGCAGGTCCGGCCTCTAGATAGGCAGAAGCCAGTGATGCATGCCAATACACATTCAGGTCATTGCCAATGGGTCGTACCATATCCATGCGTTCACTGTTGAGCAGATCCACTGCTCCCATCATGGAATAACCAACATGAATATCTTCATCGGTAGATTCTTGAGACTGGAATCTTGATTGAAGTAGATCCATCCAGTGTCTTTCTGAGCTGCTCAGCCGAGTCGTATCCACTTGATGTATGGCGTTGGTGATTTCTCCCCATTGATAGGGTAGGGCTGTTGGATTCAGGTCAAGTAAATGTCCCCGACGTTGAAGTCTCAGGATGTACTCATATGCTGAATCATTGGTCGGTAACAATCGGTTCCCCCCTTGTTGCGCTAACGCAGGAATTGCTATCTGCAAACCAATGGATAGCAACCAAAAAAATCGGATGGAAACAATAAATGGTAAATTAACAATGATACCGTCCGTCAATTGAACTGAGGGCAGATTTTTACGATCATAAAATAAGTTTTTGAGATTGACTGATTAATCAGAAGATTCGTTCATTATACACAACGATCAATCAGCACACAAAAGAAAAGTACTTTTTACAAAATCAATCTCAAAAAGAAACATACACGAATCCTTAATAGATGTTTGTTATGGATAAGGATTGAGCGGTGCGAGGTATTCTCTCTCGGAATGTACAGGGGAATTTTTGATTCATCAGAGAAGTTATCTTGAACGGTACCCTTTATACCAAAGTCGTTCGTGCCTCAGATCTTAACTGATCTGGATTGAATTGATAAAAAGGCTATGTGCAAGCCCTAGTGCACCATACTGATCTTCTGGAATGTTTTCGTTTTATCCGCTTCACCGCATTGTAGGTGTTAGGGTGTGGATAGAGCTCTGGGGAGTATTTGATATGGTTGCTGATTCTTCAGCAGTGTAGTAACCGTTTGTTGATTTCTATTGGTTCAAACTAGTGTCATGTCACGCATCAAATGTCGGATATAATCTTTTCAATTTTATCCTTGCATCGTCTGTGGTGAAC
>JAPOUL010000076.1 GCA_026708685.1 Bacteroidota bacterium | reverse complement strand
GATATTTATCCCAGCAGTGCAAAAATGGGATAAATGAAGATTTTATTGGGCTTAAGTTGTATAAGTTATTTTTGGACGAGCCCTTAATGGAGGTATGGGATCTCTTTTCGGACACACAATTATGGTCGTATCACCTCGTTGCTGATTCATATGCTGGCAGGACATTCGTATTGATGATTAATGGTTCTTTGTCTTCTGGTGTTGATGTAAAAAGTGTTTTATCCGATGGTACTGAACTTGGATCATCTGCACCAGTAAGCATTATTTCATCGACTGCATTACCATCCGAATTAAGTCTACGGGGCAATTTTCCGAACCCATTCAATGGATTCACACAGATTCACTTTGATTTGCCCACACCTGCATACATCACAGTAGACATCATTGACTTGATTGGTCGACGCGTGTGGAAAGGCAAAAAAGAATACATGGATGCCGGACACGATCGTTATTATTCCATTCGCAATCACAGCTTGGTCTCAGGGGTTTATTTGTATCGCCTAGTTGCAGAAACGACTTCGAAAACAATGACGCAGTCAGGTCAATTTGTGGTGGTAAAGTAGGTCATGCCATGATGGGTTCATTTCGTCCAACGTATGCAGCTCTGATGGTTGCGATCATTTTGAGCACGTCAAGTCAGACAATGGCTCAGACAAGATCTCCTGTTCCAGAGGTAGATGCAATTCCGAACGTTGTGCTCGTTGAGTTTAACGCTCCCATCCAACCCGCTGGGAAACGATCAGGATTGGCACTCTTTGATGCGATTGCCAGCGATCATGATGTTTATGCCATGAACCCGGCATTCCCTGTTTTGCATCAGAGTGGGATATCATGCGATCAGTCAGAAAAACTGTCCAATATCTATCGCGTTTATTTTTCAAAGGATACGCATCCCGAGGTATTGGCGCTGGCCTTTCAAAGTGATCCCAATGTTGCATCTGCAGAAGCAGAATACTACTACAGGACCAGTCATTATTCTGGTGCACAGAACATCCCAGATGATCCAGAATTTGCATACCAGTCCACCTACATGGATAGGTTGCAACTAAAAGAGGCCTGGGAAATCGTAAAAGGAGAACAGGGCGATGTGGTGATCGCCATCTTGGATAGCGGCACCGACTGGCGCCACGAAGACTTGGTTGAAAATGTATGGACGAATATCGATGAAGTTCCAGATAACGGATTAGATGACGATGACAACGGCTATGTGGATGATGTGCATGGGTATGACTTTGGACATCGCTTGCCTTACACGCCCGGTGTGACCATTGACTTAGGTTCTAATCTTCATGGCACTGCAGTTGCCAGTGTATCCTCTGGGGAGAGCAATAACCGTAAAGGGATGGCTGGAAGCAGCTGGAATGCTATTTACATGCCTTTGGGAGCAGATTGTGGAGGTGGAGTTTGCCATGTAGCAGAAGGAATCCTCTATGCATCAGCCAATGGTGCAGACATTATCAATGGAAGCTTCTCATCCCCTAACTATGATAGAACCAGTCATCTGGCTGTTCAATGTGCAATGGAGATGGGGACTCTGTTTATTGCGGCAGCCGGAAATAATTCGACCAATAATGATATAATCCCGTATGCTCCTGCCAGTTACTCTGAGACTCTTTCCGTTGGTGGTACGCAGAAAAACTGGGATCGCGTCGTATTTAACTATGGGTCAACTGTGGACGTGTTTGCACCTGGAATTGACATAGCAGTGGCCGTTCCGAATCGTCAGTACGGAACCCTTAGCGGTACATCTTTTGCCTCGCCGCTGGTAGCAGGCATTGCGGCCTTGGTCAAAACCAGATTTCCATTGTTCTCTCCTCAACAGATTCGTGAGCAACTCAGGTATTCCTCTGATCCCATTGAAAATAGAAACCCCCCTGGATTTGAAGGGCTTTTGGGGCAGGGCAGAGTGAATGCCCTCACGGCTGTGCTGACACCAGTTCCAACCGCGATTCGGATGACAAACGTAGAACAAAGTGGTATGGTAAGTGATGCTTCGGCGACTTTGCTTGTTGAGGCAGAAAGTTACTTCGGGGAGGGAATGAATCAATCTGCACTGGTTGAGTTAGTGGAAGTGCCACCTTACGTACAGTTTGGATCCGCGTCTCAGACGATTGACTTTCCGACGGGGATTGGTAAAAATAGTGTCGCTTTTCCGTTTCGTTATTTGGGCGACATTCCTTACCGAGTCACGGATCAGATCAATATCCGATTAACGCATGACGGAGGGACAGAGAATTTAAGTTATCGTTTTGAATCACAATCGGGAGAGACACTCCCCGTTTTTCGAGACGATAACGTATCCATACGATACAGCATCACTTCTGAAGGGAATCTTGGATACTTGGATCAATGGGGTAACAGTGCCGGAGTCGGAATGAAAATCGGTCAAAACAGTACGAGCTTACTATATGAGGCAGGATTGATTGTAGGTACTCACCCAGATCAAATCTCTTCCTCGGTGATCGGATACAAAAGAGAATATCATGGTGGTAGGCAACCGATTCATTTCCATCCCAAGCCTAGAACGCAAATGAAGATTAACCCACCTGATGGAAATGGTAACATCACTACTGAAGTAACCTTAATGGATTCAAGATCTCCTCATCCGATCGGTGTAGAAATTCTTGAAGAAACTCAGCTAATAACGAATCATACGGGTTCTTCTGGAGGATTCATTATTGTGCAATATACCATCACCAATCCACTTCCAACGTTGATTGAAAACCTCCATGTAGGTTTGTATGCGGATTGGATTCTGTCACGAAACTGGGATCAGGATTTGATACGATATGATCCAGAAAGAGATGTGATATATCAGATCAGTGAGAAGGAAGCTGCTCTCAGAAAAGGGGAGTCCGTTGGCATAAAGATCCTCTCAGACGATGTTGAAACGCGTTATGGAGCTATTCCAAATTATGGTATTCACCCAGGTCTTTCATGGAATGAAGTGATGTGGGAGTATCTGAGTGGAGATCACAGAGTGGGATTTCCCACAGCTAATCAATGGTCACAAATAGCGAGTGTAGGACCTATTGAGTTGGAGCCAGGTGCTCAACAACAAGTGGCCTTTGCTCTTGTAAGTGGACTTGAAGACGAGTTTTTTATGCAGGTGGATCGTGCGGTTCATTATTGGGATCAGGGCGTATCTTCATCTACTGGGAATCTGCAGATTATCAATACGACGAACAGTCAGCTAGAACTGACACTGGACAATGCGGACACTACTTTCACTATCGCTTCATTGACTTCCTCAGATTACATTTCTATTTCTGATGGGACTGAAAAACTGGTGGCATTGGATTCTGGTGATCCTCTCAATGATGACGCAGTCATTACCAATCTGAATGTCGTAGCAGACTCCAATTATCAGGTGATATATTACAGTCAGGGGGATCAAATGGAGGCTGTTACCGCGTGTTGTGCACAGCGTGCTACCGTGTCATCGGATGTCGTTAATCTCCGCATCAATCACAACCTGACGCAACTACCACCTCTTGGATTACGGTTTATGTCAGATCAAGGCTTTGTTGAGAATATCGTGATTGACCAAGGCACCGTTTCTCCTTACATGATTCTGCCGATCGGGGTCTATTCTTTAGAACTGATTAAGGATGGAAAGCCTTGGTTGCAATCAAACTTAGACATGCGAAACTTTGGAGGAAAATCTCTACTGTTCACATTCTTGGATGGAACTCTGCCAACGATTGCTCCCTTTCAGTCGAGAAATGGACCAAGCCTTCCCATCATCGTCTTTGATGAGATTTCTGTTGGCATCCAACCATCAGGATTACTGCCTAAATTCACGCTACATGCCAGTTTTCCAAATCCCGCCTATTCAACGATACAAATTCAATTTGACCTACCGTATTCATCTCAGATATCCATAGAGATTGTAGATCTTTTGGGCAAACATGTCATGAATATATCAGCTGGTAAGATTGATGCAGGATTTGGCGTTTCCATTCCAGTTAATATCATGGGACTTAGTTCTGGAGCATATCTCTACCGCGTAAAGGCACAGTCAGATATGGGAATCACCACGGATACTGGAAAATTTGTGAAGATCCGATGACTGAGTGCTGATGGTTCCAAAAGTAGGAACAGCATTTCTTGATAGATGAGTCTATATGAGGCCTGTAGCCCAAGCAGTAAAGGAACTCAACAATCCAAGGTCAAACGTTACCGAAAGCATTTGGTAAACCCAAATCTCTTGTGCAAATAACTCTCAAATCCTTGCAGTATCGTACCTTCTGTAAATCAGACGGGCCATTGCATGATTGAATTGGTACGCTTGAATGTGAGGGTAACCCGTTTTGCCATGTTCAAATGATTGTACGGACATGTTCGTTCTGTGGGAGTCGTTCCTTTCGGGATCAATTCCACTCTGCAGTGTATATTGATTGATCATCACCTAGTATAATTCATGGTAGGAAACGATGACAAAATTCCCAAAGATATATTACCCATTCATGAGAGGCTTTTGCAAAACCTCAGCGTTTCAGCAGAAATATTGCCCTGGAGCACCCTTGGTGCATTATTTAGAATTGGCAGGTAGGTTTTGCAAACTGCTCATGATTGACCATTATTGTCGGGTATTTAGACATAAGTCATTTCCATGCACAAAATAACAATGCTTTTTGGTGTATTGATGTGTTTACTGCCATTGAATTGCACTCCGCAAAATTCTTTGATTGACCTGACACACATGATTCAATCGGTAACACTTGATGCCCGTAATAAGCCATCAGAGGCAATGCTACCAACTCTGAAAGAGCTTGGAGTGACTCATGTCACTTTGGTACAATTTGGATTCCAACGAAGCATTGAGGATCCAGAAATTCGCATGAACCCAGATGCTGGATGGTACAGTGAAAGTGACCAAGGAGCCAGAGAGTTATCACAGCAGGCGGATAGCTTGGGACTTCATGTAATCTTGAAACCGCATCTTTGGCTGGGGGGATATAGTCATCAGGGACAGTCACGAAACGAAATCGGTTATGCAGATGAAGATATGTGGAACAAATGGGAGACGGATTACACGGTATTTCTGATGCATTATGCCCATCTCGCTGAAGAGATTGGTGCTGAGATTCTTGTGATTGGAACGGAGCTGGCAAGAAGTGCCCATGAACGTTCTCAGTTTTGGCAGGATTTGATTGTACAGATTCGTTCAGTGTATCAGGGTCAACTCACGTATGCGGCAAACTGGTGGGAGGAATATGAAGAAATTGGGTTCTGGGAGTCACTGGACTTTATAGGAGTTCAGGCATACTTTGAATTATCAGATCAACCCAACCCAACCGATGCAATGCTTTCCGAGGGCTGGAGTATCCATAAAGAGGCCTTATCTTCGCTGTCGGAGCGTCTGAATCGTCCTGTTCTATTTACGGAACTCGGTTATCGAAATGTGGATGATGCTGCGGCAAAACCATGGCGTTGGCCGTCACGTGATGAAATTGGTACGGCCATGCCGAACAATCAGATTCAAGCCCAATTATATAACATATTTTTTCATGAAGTATGGAATGAACCTTGGCTGCATGGAGCAATCCTCTGGAAATGGCATGGAGACCGTGAACGACGACGTACAGCTGAACTTGGATTTACCCCGCAGGGTAAGCCAGCAGAGGAGGTCATTCGTCAGTGGTTTACTTCAAGCCAGTAGATGGTTGCGATACAGTGCATGGCTGATTTTGTTTGGCTTATTCGGTTGTGACTCATCTGCTCCAGAATCTACCTCAGAGCTGGATGTGTCCAGAGGTGATATCATCCATGTGGAGCAGTTGAAGACATACACAGTAGAGGACATCAATCAATTGGCTGAAGATTTTGGACTTCCCTATACCGCAAGGTATGGTGTCAATCTCTATATGATGGAGTATTGGACTGTAGATGCAGATGGTGAACTTACGCTTGCATCTGGTGCAGTTGGAATTCCTCAGCCAGCCATAGCGGAATTATCCATCGTTTCGCTTCAGAGTGTCACCACGGTTCAACGTTCATCGGTGCCATCAAGAGGGGGGATCGCTCAAACGTTGGTGGGGATGCTCTTTTCTGCTGATGGCTATGTGACCGTGATGCCAGATATGATCGGACTTGGATCGTCTATGGAATCCCATCCTTATTTGGTGGCTGATCTATCGGCAAATACCGTCATTGATTTACTCAGGGCAGTAACCCAGTGGTCAACCAATGAGTCCCTCACCATCTCACGAGATATCTACCTTGCAGGATATTCATCGGGAGGGTATGTCACCTTAGCAACACACCGAGCCATTGAAGCAGAGTACTCAGATGAATTTAGCATTGGTGCATCCGCTCCAATGGCTGGTCCCTATGATCTCAGTGGGACAATGCTCCAATTCATGCTTCAAGGTGAACCATACGGCCAGCCGTATTTTCTTCCATATATCTTATTGAGTTACAATCGTACGTATAATCTCTACGATCGTCCATCTGATTTTTTGGCAAGTCCATACGATGAGATTCTACCGCCTTTATTTGATGGAACCCACACCAGTTCTGAAATCAATGAGGTGATGCCCGAGATTCCCATTCAGATCATACGTGACGATGTACTTCAAAGAGTTCGGGAGAACACCAATCATCGAATTATTCAACGTTTGCGTGAAAATGATTTGATCAACTGGTCCCCCCGCTCTACGGTTCGTCTTTACCATTGTGCAGCCGATGAACTCATTCCAATACAAAATTCCCAGATTGCCGCTCGCAAATTTGGATCAGTAGCCATATTGGTAGATCCAAGTCCCGAAAGTAATCATACTGGATGTGCATTCATTGCTATTGTTGGAGCAAGAGCTTGGTTTAATTCTATTTCAAGTATCCGTTCAGGTACTCAAAATAGGGGCATATTCAGATAACTTCATTTGGAGGTTACGGTCTTCAGTTTGATCACGCAAGATTGATTTACATTTTTGGGTGGATTGATTTATCTTCGGTGGAGGTTGTTGTAACAAATGAAATGGCTATGCATCTGCATCTGGACGTAGAGGGTTTCAGTCTATTTTGGGATTATACGATTCAAAAGAATGGGAACACGAATAAGTGAGGTCGCATGTGTGGTATGGCTAGTAAGCATGGTTGCATGCCAACCATCGGGTCCCGAATATCGTGTGGTAGAGTCCGAATTCGTGGAATTTGAAGATATCTTCACTGCCGTGGACACGATTCGTTTTGACGCAAGTGTACTCATTGGCGAAATAGGCTTTGTGGATCTATCAGATGAGGGGGAGTTTATCGTTACGGATTTTACGCAGAGAGTAATCTATATTTTCTCAAATTCAGGCCGTCATATCCGTACGATTGAGATGTTGAGATGTAATCCAGAGGATGATGGACGTATACTGTCTGCCAAATTTCTAACCAATGGGGAAATGATTGTAACTAGCCCTTGGGGAGTGTACAACCTCAATGCAGACGGTTCATGCAAGCAGAGACTCATTGAGATACTCCCAAACAATTCATCATTCTGTGAACGGCAGGACACCGTTTACTTTTTTGATAATAGGGGAAGACCTCCTATGATTTATGGCTATTCCATCCAAGAAGGTACAGTGCGAGAATATGAGTTACGTAAGCCCAAATTCCCAAGAACCACTGGTGTTAAGATAGGTTATGATGGACGAGGGATTGCCTGCTTTGACCGTGGTATTTTCTATCGATATGCAGAAGGAAGTGATGGGGCACCATTGTGGACTCAAACTAATCCAGTCATTCATCAACCTAAATCCTATCGGCCGCCAGAACGGGATATGACATCACAAGGATTTAATAATATGAATTCTGAACTGATTGAGCTTAGCCGTGAGTTTACGTATTCGGAGGGGCTCTTTGAGTTGGATGAAAGTCATCGTATGGTGACATTCCAGCACCC
Organism: Bacteroidota bacterium; assembly: GCA_026708685.1. Classification (GTDB taxonomy): domain Bacteria; phylum Bacteroidota; class Rhodothermia; order Rhodothermales; family Bin80; genus Bin80. Next base: position 14,134 of record JAPOUL010000076.1, on the reverse strand, counting down.
TACCGAGATCAATATGAGCATCGTGAATATGGACACCGAAACCAGCGTAAGCACTTCAACAGGGCAAGATTTTTTCATTCATTTGGTCAAGGATGGACTTGTCTATGTAGCGGGGGATAACGAGCAGCTTGCGTCTGGTGAGGTGGGCAATAGCATGCTCTACGTATGGCAGTTCCATCCATTTGAATCACATTCTAAAACGTCAGATGGATAATTCGAATGGTTTCTTTTTGCAATAGATGAAAAGCATTGTGGTTTGTTTATTTGATTCTCATTGCCACTGGGCTTCATTTTGCATCAATAATCCCCCCATCCAGTGATATTATTTGATACCAAAGCACATGGATGAATTCATTCAATGATAGGATCACGCTCCCCAATTGAAGACTTCGGCAAGGAACCCCAATATGCCAGTGCTGCAATGAAGCCAGCTATCCAGATCAGTGTGTTGTATTTCGAGTTTTGGGAATCAAGTTTCCCCTCAACTACATTTTTGAATGAGTCAAATTCAGCTTGAAAACTGCTTGAAGCCATATTATTAATACGTTCTGTGAGTTCGTTTGCTTCATCTGCCGTGAGTTCAGATTTGCGAAGCAAGTGAGAGATGCGAGAAAACTCTAAGTTTGAGTTTTTGTCTATGTGGAAAGAATTATATCTACGAGTAACAAATCTCACGGATTATAATTGGTTATACCAAGATACAAAAAGTAGTTGATGCTAGCACCTTTTTCATGAGCGAAATTTAGAGACAATCCGAATGAATTATTCAAATGCAAAATGGTTAGATAGTGGATGTGTATCAGAGATCTGTGATTTGATTGCTTCCTGAAAGGAGATATGGTTTATTTCTCCGTGTTCATGGACGCATTCAGATTAAAATCGTGTGGTGATTTTATGAACTACAACAGCAATTCGTCTACCTTAGGGGTTGTTTCAAATTTAAGCACTTATAGAGGCAGATCATGACCATCGACAACCGTAGAAAGTAATTCCACGCATAAAAAAGATAAAAACGATCTTTCAAAACTAGCACAACACATCCCTGTGATGAAAACCAGTCCGTACACATCTACGGAACAAGGAGCAGTTTTGAAGCCGTGATGATATTAGAATCTACTTTTAGAGTGATACGATAGATATAGGAGCCAGAAGGAAGGGTATTGGTAGCAATAGGTATGGATTGTGTTTGAGCTGAGTTCATCGCTTTCGGTGAGGTAGCAGTCACTTTCCGCCCCATCAAGTCATAGAGATCTACAGAGACGATTGCAGGTTCAGGCAGATCAAAAACGATGTAGGTATGTTCAGATGAATGATAGTAACCCTGCAATGCAAATCCTTCTAATACTGCGTGAGAGTGTTCGGTAGCCGTTGGATTCACCACAGAAAGTTGGAACTGTGTTGATCCTTTGAGTCCATTGGTATCCTCTGCCTGAAGCGTGAAGATCGTTGATGCAAGTCCACTGGTAGGGGTTCCTTGAAGAGTTCTGGTTGCAGGATCAAAGGAAAGACCCGCGGGAAGTGTAGGAGTGACAGAATAGGTATAGGATCCAGATCCCCCGCGAGCAGATGGTAGAATCGTTTCAGGTATGGTGATGTCCTGCGTGAATTGGAGAGGTGAAATAAACGATTCAAAGCCCAGAGATCCACCCGTTGGAGAGAATCTGTAGATCCTGCCATTTCCAGAGAGCATATACACCTCTCCTTGATGATCAATACCAAAGGAGAGTGGAGAAAGAAATGTATCCATCAATAGATGAGATTCAACCAGCGTTTGCCCATCGTACAATAATCCCCAAAATCGCCCGTCAACATAATCTCCAAGGATATATAATCCTGTTAGATCAGGGGCTCCCGGCCCCCTGTATACATAACCCCCTGTCACAGAGGCGGGGCCTGCAGAGTGGTCGTATTCAAAAATAGGCAGTGCCAATCCATCCTTATTGCAGTTCGTAGATGGTCGGTAGCAACGAGTTCCCTCCATGACCGGCCAGCCGTAATTCTGACCTTTTTCGATAACATTCACCTCCTCAACTGCATTCTGTCCCACATCAGCAGTGTAGATGATGCCAGTTTGTGAATCAAAACTGAATCTCCATGGATTGCGTAAACCCCAGGCGAAAATTTCTGGGCGACCACCTGTAGATCCAGCAAACGGGTTATCGCTTGGAATAGAGTAGGGTAGTTGATTTACATCAATTCTGGAAATAGTGCCCAGTAGAGATTGAGTATTCTGACCATGATTATACGTGTCGCCAGCCCCTCCACCATCGCCGAGTGCAATATACAAATATCCATCAGGCCCAAATGCTATCTGGCCGCCATTATGATTAGATGCCGGCTGATTGACCTCAAGGACGATGATTTCAGAGTTAGGATCTGCCAGATAGGTTTGATTTAAACTGGATGTAAACCGAGAAACCACTGTACGCCGAGGACTGGAAGCAGTATAGTAGACAAAGAAATATCCATTGAGATCAAAATCAGGATGGAAGGCGAGTCCTAGAAGCCCCTCTTCATTTCCTACTGAACGGACACGATTGCTAATATTTAAAACCTGTGATCTCTCCTGAACATTAGGATCATTCGTGAACCGCCAGATGACTCCTCTTTGCTCAACGACAAAAAGAGTTTCTCCGAGATGCTGGAGGTCTACCGGACGGCTGAACGAAAGGTTGGTGAAGGTTTGTTCAAGTTCAACCTGTGGCTGGCTCATCGCAGATGAGACAAGAGATGCAGAAAGAAGACACAGATACAGTCTCAGAGAAGATAGCATAGGTATGTATCACAAAAAGATGATTAAAGGATGGTCAAATTCACCACGTATGAGTAAAACATGTCAATGGGAAAGATTGCTAGCCTGAATGATCCTCAATCTTGTAATGAGCACTGCCTTAGAAGAATCAGTTGTGATTATTGCTTTAAGTGCAATGGATTGAGCGTAGGGGTGGACAATTAGCCCTTTGCATTCTTTACGAATAACAGCCAATTATGTTCAATTCTCTGGCGGAAGTGGATACCCCAATCCTCATCATCAACCCATTGATCGGGACGGATTTTTTTGATATAGCTGATGTGCTTGGTGAGCTTCATGCGGTTCTCAACAGACTGTATCTATTTGCTACTGGCTATTTGTTTGACTGTGGCGGATGATTGAATGTGGATGATTCCACTCATTGCAAATCGGATATATTTTTGATGGGTACTAAGCGAAAAATTACATGGTCTGCGTGGCATCAAGCCAAGCAGTTGATGTGGAGTTATCGTAAAACTCTACTCATTGGCTTTGTTCTGATGATCATCAGCCGAACAAGTGGGTTCGTTCTTCCTGGAACGAGTAAGTGGCTCATTGACGAAGTCATCGGTAACGATCGTATGGACCTGCTCGTGCCCTTAGCTCTCACGGCGATTGGGGCAACTATCGTTCAGGCGATAACATCCTATTTATTATCCAGCGTGATTGGTATTGCAGCCCAGAAAGCCATCATGGATATGTGCCGCCAGATTCATGACCATATTATCCACTTATCCGTGCGTTTTTTTGAGAGGCATAAAAGTGGAGAACTGATTTCTCGGATCATGGATGATGCCCAAGGAATACGTAATCTGATGGGCACCGGTATTGTGATGCTGGCAGGTGGCGTGTTTACCGCAGTTTTGTCCCTTACGATTCTGTTTGTTCTTTTCTGGGAGTTAACCTTGATTGTTTGTATCATTATGATGATATTTGGAGGAGGAATGGCCTATGCTTTTCGGGCATTGCGCCCGATATACAGAGAACGCCAGAAAATTCGTTCAGAGGTCACGGGGTCATTAGGAGAAACTCTTAGTGGGGTTTGGCTAGTCAAGGTATATAGTGCAGAATCTAAAGAGCAGTCAAAGTTTAGTCATGGGATTGAGCAATTGTTCCGTTTGATTGTCCATACCATTCGTGGCTCATCAGCTACGATTGCATTAGGGATTGTGACAGTTGGTTTAGTCAGTGCGTTAATGATTATTCTTGGTGGTAGAGCTATTACCGATGGAAGCATTACACTTGGAGATTTTGTGATGTATCTGTTTGTGGTGGGAATCATGGTTGCTCCGATCATACAGATGGCCATGATAGGCACTCAGATTTCGGAGGCATTTGCGGGTCTTGATCGAATTCGTGAACTGTTTGAAGAGGTCCGAGAGGACGAGGATGAGCGTCAACGAAAATCTCTTCCTATGGTGCTAGGAGAGGTAGCTTTAGAAGAAGTGTTTTTTCAGTATGATGAGAGAGTATCTGTACTTCAAGGGGTATCTCTACATGCTTCTGCGGGAACGACCACTGCTCTGGTCGGACCAAGTGGTTCTGGCAAGAGTACACTTGTACGCTTGATCATGGGGTTCAGCAAGCCACAAAAGGGACGAATTTTAATTGACGGACAGGATTTAGCAACTTTAAAATTAAAAGATTATCGCAAGTTTTTGGGCGTAGTGATGCAGGAGAACTTTCTGTTTGATGGTACCATCAAGGATAACATCAGCTATGCCAAACCAAATGCTTCTTTTGCTGAGATTCAGCAGGCAAGTCAAATTGCCAATGCACATCACTTTATTGAACAATTTCCAGACTCCTATGAAACGATCGTTGGAGAGAGGGGAATCAAACTCAGTGGAGGACAGAGGCAACGAATTTCTATTGCTCGTGCAATTTTAGCAGATTCTAGAATTCTGGTTCTTGACGAAGCGACATCCAACCTTGATACCGAAAGTGAAGCACTGATTCAGGAAGGTTTTAGAAACCTTCGTCGGGGGCGTACCACTTTTGTCATTGCTCACCGACTGTCAACCATTATAAATGCCGATCAGATTTTAGTGATGGAGGAAGGAAAAATAGTTGAATGCGGTGATCATGCCAAGCTATATGGACTAAATGGACGATACCGCGAGCTGTATGATCAGCAACACAAATATGAAGATGACCTGTATGTTAACCCAGGGGAAGACACTCTGCTCCATTCTGGATCACTTTCCTGACAGTGCAGGTACTGAGTGATCCATACAGTATCGTCAGAACGAGGATCCTTGACCTTTTCATCCTTAAGAAAAACCATGTAAATATGCTTGTTACACCAAAACTGATCATCCTTCTCCTGTCAGTTTTAACTGCTTTGGATGTTCATGAGGAGCGTCCATACAAATTGCTTCTTGATGATCCGCCTAACTTTATTGTTATCTTTGCAGATGATATGGGATATGGAGATTTGGGGGTCTATGGTCATCCAACAATACGTACACCACATCTAGACCGCATGGCCGCAGAAGGAGTTCGGTTCACACAGTTTTATACCGGTTCATCGGTATGTACTCCCAGCCGAGCAGCACTTTTGACGGGGAGATTGCCCGTCAGAAATGGAATGACACATGACCAATATAGGGTATTATTCCCTCCCAGTAAGGGAGGACTTCCTGGCTCTGAAATTACTATTCCAGAAGCCCTTAAGGATATTGGATATGTGACTTCTGCCATTGGAAAATGGCACTTAGGCCACGTTCCTGGGCATTATCCAACCGATCACGGGTTTGATCAGTTCTTTGGGATTCCCTATTCAAATGATATGACTCCCTCTGCCAGTGACTGGGAGATTGTGCAGACCTACCCACCACTCCCCCTGGTGCGAGATACTGAAATCATTGAGACCGATCCAGATCAACGTTTGCTGACTCGCAGATATACAGAGGAGTCTGTTACGTTTATCCGAGATCATAGGGACCGTCCCTTTTTTCTCTATCTTCCGCATACGATGCCACATGTTCCCCTTTTTGCATCGGATGAGTTTGAAGGAACCAGTCCACGAGGACTTTATGGTGATGTCATTGAGGAGATTGATTGGAGTGTAGGTCAAATATTGGATGTGTTACGAGAGATCGGACTTGACCAAAAGACATTGGTGATCTTCACCAGTGACAATGGTCCATGGCTTACAGAGGGTTTGGAAGGGGGTACAGCTGGACTTCTACGTGATGGGAAAGGAACAACATGGGAAGGTGGGATGCGTGTACCAGCTATCGCTTGGTGGCCAGGAACAATACCCGCTGGCCTTACGAGCCAATCTCTTGCAACAACGATGGACCTGATGCCAACGATTGTACAACTTGCAGGTGCAGAGATCCCGCAGGATAGAATTTTGGATGGATTAGATCTGATGCCGGTATTTCTTGATCCTGCGGCAAGTGTCCGAGAGGAGGTCTATTTCTACCGAGGGACAAATTTGTGGGCTGTGCGCAAAGGTCCATGGAAACTGCATTATATGACTCAGAGTGCTTATGTAGGTGATGAGCCAATTGTGCATGATCCTCCCATTCTATTTCATTTGGAAAGGGACCCAGAAGAGCGATTTAATGTTGCCACTGAAGAGGAAGAAGTGATTTCCGAAATACAGGCAGTCGTAGATCAGCACCTAGCCAATCTTAATCGAGCTCCCAGCCAGTTGGATGTTCCAGAGTGGAATGACTAACGATGACTACTTATTTAGTGCAATCAGTCTAAACTGGCGAGGGCACCCACTTGACTCTTTTGAGACCATGATGAATTATATCATCACCACCACCGATAAGTCAGGGCTCAAAGTAGATGCAGTCCGAGTAATCAAACAGTATGAAACGGGAATCAAAATCAGTAAACAGCAGATGAAGAATCTAAATCTTGTTTACGGTGAAGAGTTACCCTACTGGAACTATGATATTTATCCAATAAGGCATAAAATGGAGAGATTCACAAAATTATTTTTAAGGAAAGATGGGAAAGTTATTTCTGTACATGCCCTTAAGGGGGCTGGTCAGACAGATACGTACTGCATCCAGTATGGTAGTTTTGCCAGAGTTGTTTTCTCCAATGAGAACACAAAGATCGTCAAGGGGCAAAACCAATTCCTTGATTCCCCGAAAATTTTTGATTTTAATTTGTGATATGTGCATTGTGTGAGAATGTCGCAGTGGGTATGTTTTTTTGCATCGGATAAATACACATTAATTCCTATGAAAGGTTTAAAGATACGAGGTAATGAGTATACTTTCTCGTGGAATTGACCTGCTGTTCTACCTCATGATTAGAGTTATGATGTTTTGCTATTTGCAAATTACAAGTTTGATCAAAATACTACAAGTCTGAAAGTAGATCATCAAGTCGTTCTTTTTTGTTGGGGAAAATCTATTGGTAAGTTTAGAATGAGACTCTATCAGGAATCTGATCAGCAATCATGTCTTCTGATCCCGTGGATATCTACAGTCAAAGAACTTTTTTCTGCGTTACGATGGATACTTTGTATTACCAATCAAAGTATGTACAGCAGATATTTCTGATACATTGGATTTCAAAGATATTGTAATTTTGGAAGACAAATTGAACAAGGTATGTTGGAGACTTTAAAGCACTGCAACGTAAATATCTTAGAAGCATGTAGTTTCATCTTGAGACATATGCGTATGTCAATTGTTGAATCAATTTCCATGTACACTTAAACTCAATCATGTGGTTCTAATCTGGGATATTCGACTGAATCTGAAATGTACAGATACATTTATTGGATGAACCCGTTATGGTTCTGTGTACTATTGTTGATTAATTCATGCACTAAGGCACCTCCACCTGTCGCTCCTGACGGAATGGTATTTATTCACGGTGGGACTACTCCAATTGGTTCAGAAAAAGGAATGCCGCATGAACGTCCAGTCTTTAGAACGAGAGTTCCTTCGTTTTTCATGGATATATCTCCCGTTACGGTTCAGGCATTTAGAGAATTTGTCAAAGAGACTGGATATGTCACCCAGGCGGAAGAGTTTGGCGATGCGGGGGTATTTAATGATTCTACCCATACATGGGAGCTAAGAGCTGGGGCATATTGGGCATTACCACTTGGTCCTCATCATCCACCTGCTTATGATGACCATCCAGTGACTCAAGTTTCGTGGAATGACGCTGTTGCATATGCCGAGTGGATCGGCAAGAGGTTGCCGACCGAAATTGAATGGGAATATGCCGCTCGTCTACATAGTGATGGAAAGTATGCGTGGGGGGATCAACTTGTTGAGAATGGAGAGTTCAAGGCAAATGTATGGAATGGACGTTTCCCAATACTGAATACCAATGCAGATGGATATGCTACAACATCACCCGTAGGAGTATATGGAAAAAGCCCCGCAGGGTTAATGGATATGGGGGGAAATGTATGGGAATGGACACAGAATTGGTATCGGTCCTATACTGACCGAGAGGAAGAATATACGCCAACCCCCACGAGTGAGAAAGCACAGAGAGGAGGCAGTTTTTTGTGCGAACCAGGTTGGTGCCACGGATATCGGGTTTCTGGTCGTAGTCATTCTACCCCCGAAACTGCTCTATACCATGTAGGATTTCGATTGGTAAAGGATCTCCCATTGTAAGGAGTCCTTCATAGATTGATCACTACATGTTCAATCTGATATGAAGGTTTCAAATGAGATATTGCAGTACTTGTTAACATTCATCTTGATTGCACTGCGTGCCCTCAAAAATTTTACATTTTTGTTGATGGGAGGCCTGCGTTTGAAACTTTTCTTTTCAAATGAGCCTTTTGCATATTTCTGGATCAACTCCAAGAAACAGACCAAGAGTATTCAGAGCATGATTATTGCAAAACACGAAGGTTTGGTAAATGCATCTCTGTAAATAAATGAAAAAGGTCTTATCTTTGTCATTCTTCTATAAATCTATATTAATTATCTCCCCCACTATAAATGTTAAAATTTGGAATTTTTACCGTTGGTGTACTTTTCATCACCTCTCTGGCAAGTGCCCAAAACTCGGGTACTGTCACTGGTACTGTCACCACTGATGGTGAACCACTTCCTGGAGCCACTATTTCGGTAGTGAATACCATGATTGGAACAACATCCAACACATCTGGAATCTACTCACTTTCTGTACCAGCAGGTTCCCATATGATTCGTGTGGGCTTCATTGGTTTTGCAACGCAGGAAGTATCTATCTCCATTGAATCCGATGAAACCATTGACCTGTCCTTTGCATTGGTAGAGAGTATTGCGGAATTCGGAGACGAGATTGTCGTTCTCGGTTCCCGTGGTGAACGAACGGCATCAGAAACTCCAGTGCCCGTTGATGTCATTGGTGCTCAGGCACTAGCACAACTTGGCGTACAGGAGATCAATCAGTCACTTCATTATCTGGCACCATCGTTTAATGCATCACATCAGACCATTTCTGATGGAACCGATCATATCAATCCTGCCAGCCTCCGAGGACTTGGGCCTGATCAGGTATTAACATTGGTCAACGGAAAACGCCGACATACATCTGCCATCGTCCATGTCAATGGCACCTTCGGGCGAGGCACCGTCGGTGTGGACTTGAATGCAATCCCTAAATCTGCCGTGAAACGAATTGAAGTCCTGCGTGATGGAGCCTCCGCTCAATACGGATCTGATGCCATTGCGGGAATCATCAATGTGGAGCTCCAAGATCAGACTGATGCACTTTTGATTGATGTTGGAACTGGCACGACGGCCGAAGGAGATGGCGAAACATTCCAAATCTCTGGAAACTATGGATTTCCTATCGGAAACTCGGGTGGTTTCGTCAATGTGACTGGAGAGTTTCTGGATCGCGGGAGAACCGATCGAAGTGACCCATTTACGGGCGACTATTTCTCTGGCATTCAAGGCGCGGCTGAAACAGATGCGGAATTATCACGACGCGGGCTCACCCGTCAGGATATACAGATGAAAACTGGACAGTCAGCCGCTACGACGGGGGCATTGTTCTTCAATAGCCGTATCCCCCTGACTCCAACCTCCCATTTTTATGCCAGCGGAGGATTCTCTCATCGAAAAGGCGAAGCTACTGGATTCGTTCGCCGCCCCAATCAGAACGACAGAAACAACCTTGCTGTCTATCCAAACGGATTCTTGCCACAAATTCATAGTGTTATTCAAGATCACAGTTTCACGGCAGGCGTGAAAGGAACCATCAATCATTGGATTGTAGATCTGAGTGCCACTACAGGTGGTAATTCCTTCCTGTTCAATATTGAAAACTCTATTAATGCGTCCATCGTCGGAAGTGCAAGCCCACGATCATTTGATGCTGGAACTCTTCAATTCAATCAAACAACGGGTAATCTTGATGCCATTAGGGAACTTCCCACATCAGGAATTGAATCTCTCATCCTTGCCTTGGGAGCAGAGTTTCGTGTGGAAAATTATGCAATTGAATCTGGGCAGTTTGAATCATACTCCCTCGGTAACGGTGGATCACGACCGGGCATTGATTTTGCCTTACGACCAAATGGATCGCCGAAAAACTCTGGTTCACAGGTTTTCCCTGGCTTTCAACCCTCCAATGAGGTAAACCGTTACCGGTATAGCATGAGCGGGTATGCAGATCTGGAAGCACAGGTATCTGAACGATTTCTCGGAACTGCAGCTATACGCTATGAAAATTATAGTGACTTTGGTTCTGCAGTAAACGGTAAACTTGCAGTCCTGCTTGATGTGAGTAATGCGATCTCAATCAGATCAGCGATTAGTACTGGTTTTCGTGCCCCCTCACTGCATCAACTCTGGTTCAATAATGTGAGCACCCAATTTGTGCTCAATCCTGATGGAGACCTCGTACCTGCCAGAGTTCTCACATCAGAGAATAATTCGGCGGTTACAAAGGCATTTGGTGTGCCTGACCTCAAACAGGAAACATCTCTCAATGTCAGTGCTGGAATTGTTTTTCGCCCCGTTGAAAAGCTGGTGATCACGGCAGATTTCTATAATATCTCCATTGAGGATAGAATCGTTCTCACAAGTCGGTTCAGTTCAAGTAATTCCATCGTAGCTGACATCCTTGCACCATTTGAGGCAGATGGAATTGGTGCTGCCCAATTCTTCGCCAATGCCGTCAATACGACTACACGTGGATTGGATATCGTCTCTGCCTATACCACAAATCTTGGTACGGGCATGCTTACATGGACGGTTGCTGCCAATATCAGTTCCACTGAAGTGACCGATACAAATATTCCACAGGAGATGGCTAGGATCTTTGCTTCAGGTGACCTTGAGTCTGTACGGACAACGTTATTTAACCGTGAAGAGCGTAACCGTCTGGAAGACGCACTCCCACGAAGCAAGGGAAATGTAGGTCTCACCTACAAACAAGGGAATCTCACCTTAACAACCAGAGCCAATTATTTTGGCAGTATCAATTACAAGCCAACCAATGATGCCAATGATGAGACATTTGGGGCCAAGTATCTCTTGGACCTTAGTGCCTCCTACGATCTATCGTCTCAGATGAATCTTACGGTTGGTGCCAACAACCTGCTCAATACATTCCCTGACAAGCACTGCAACGGCGAGGCGGGTCCTTCCAATCAATGTGCCAATTACAGTTCGGGTCGATTTCCCTATAGTCGGCGAGTAACCCAGTTTGGAATGAATGGTGGATTCTACTATGCTAAACTTCGTCTAAGGCTTTAATCTGATCCTATCGTTCTACTGCGATGAAAAGATCAAATTCATCCACCATGGCGGCAGATAGTGTTAAAGATATAACCTACGCTTGACCCAATACTGGTTTGATCTGTGGTTGAATAATCAACAAACGGGGCTTCCGTTTTTAAGGAGGTGCACTCTGAGAAGATGAGTAGCACACAATAGGGGCAAGAACTGGTAGACATATGAAGCCGAAGGGTAACCCCCTCCGGCTTCACATGTTCTTATTTATCGTCTTCGTCGTCGTATTCCTCTGGCATCAATACAAACTCAGGGTATGCATCTACACCGAGTTCAGCAGCATCCTGTCCAATACGCTCAACGGTCTTGGTCACACGAATTCCGCCCAAGAGAACATCAATCAGTTTCCAAACTCCAAATGAAGCTGCAAATACAAAGACACCCACAGCACCTATTCCTAAGAGTTGAACCAATAACTGATCTACAAACGAGCCAGCCTCTCTAACGGTGAAGGCGACAGCAATCGTACCCCAGATTCCTGCAAAAAGGTGAACGGGTACAGCACCAACAACATCATCAACTTTGAGTTTGTCCAATAACTTGATCGATAGAACACAAATGACTCCACCGATAAAACCAATAACGATGGCAAGCCAATGCTGATGCATCGCTGGAGCAGCTGTAATGGAAACCAGTCCGGCAAGAGCACCATTGAGAATGGCAAACAAATCAAATCCACCAAGTATCGGGCGAGAAACCAGAATCGCAGCCAACACACCAGCAGCTCCAGCGAGATTGGTATTCACCAAAATTCCTGCAACACTCACGGCATCTGAAACGCTTCCCAGTGCTAACTGGGATCCTCCATTGAAACCAAACCATCCGAACCATAGAATGAACACCCCTAAGGTAACTATCGGAACACTGCTCGGTGGTGTTGGAGTGACCGTGCCATCTTTCTTGAACTTTCCAAGTCTTGGACCCAAGATAATGGCACCTGCAAGTGCGGCCCATCCACCTGTGCTGTGAACTATCGTTGAACCAGCAAAATCGGAAAATCCTAACTCAGAAAGCCAGCCAGCTCCCCAAGTCCATGCTCCAACGACTGGATAAATGAAGGCTGTTAAAACAAGCACAAAGGCGAAAAATGCCCATAACCGAATTCGCTCTGCCAATGCACCCGAAACAATGGATGCTGCAGTGGCTACAAAGACCATTTGGAAAAACCAATCCGACATGACAGAATAGCCATTATCAATGACTTCCGACTTCATCGCTTCATTTCCACCGACCAGAGCAATCTCTGCATCAGAGGCGGTATAAAAGAGGCTAAAACTGCCTATCCAACCCGTAACATCAACATACATGATGTTATAGCCTACGACATAAAAAGCTAGGCCGGCAATCGCATATAATCCAAGGTTTTTGAGACAAATCACGGATGCATTTTTCGTACGAACAGAGCCTGACTCTAACATCGTAAAGCCGGCAGCCATCCACATCACGAGAGCTCCCCAAATTAAAAATGCAAATGTATTTAAAACAAACTGTGCGTCTGGTGACATTTAGAAGAAGAATAAATTTGTTGAGAAAATATAGAATTAACAATAATATACGAAATTCCCAAATAAATTTCTACTTTGTAGATAGAAATACGAAATAATTTAGGAGAAAGAGCACTTTGAACGAACTATTTACATCCTGTGTCGCTCAATAACGATGCTCATTACCTACGCGAGATCCAAAAATCAAAGTCGTTGAATTCGGCATGTTTCAATGATGTTGGGTGGTTTCATGTCCACCTCCAAAACGAACGTATTAATTGCCAGTGATGTGACATCTAAATGCCGTTGAGCATAGATACACAAGGTGAGTAAATTAGTTATACTAAAATGCTAATCTTGTAATTTTACCTGAGCCTTACAACTCTTTAAGCGTAGCCGTCCGCCTGCAATTTCCCCTGAAAATCATCCAAGATCTTCTTCAGTGGACCATCTTGCGATCGCCCGGCTGGTAATCCACAAACACTAACAGAGGTGTCGGTGCCCAGTACAGCCAAGATGGTTCTTGCCCTACTCTTTGCTTTTTACAGGACACGCACCGTAATGCGAGTCTCATCCGCCTGAATGTACTCGCTGTCGAGTACTTCCTGCTGATGGGGCTTTTTAGAAGAGGGGCTTGAGATCATTGGCAACATGTGCATCATATCATTCAAGGTGGAGTTGGATAGATCTCGCCTTAGCGTAAGAACTGTTTGCCTGTACGATCCACTGTTAGATGATCTACATATTTATTGATCACCTCTTCAGAAATGGTTTCTACCGTGGCTGAGCGTTTTCCCTTTACATTATCGGGGACCCATCAAGACACCCGCCTCTTTATTGTTGGGATCTACATACTTTTTACGCACATATGAAGAATCACAAAGCATGCTGGTTGAAAATGAAGCACGGAATGCACTTCCTCGCCGATCTTCTGTAGATGAGACAAGTCTCCTTCAGGGTCAATTTTAATGATGACTCTGGGTAGATCCTTGTAACGTCCACTATTGTATACTTAACTGCATCACTGGATTACCGAACGCTCATAAAGTTTCCGACATAGACCGAAGAGGACCTGTCATCCAAAGATGTGGCTTGGATCCGGAACAGATACGGGCCCGATGGTA